>JACCRK010000220.1 GCA_013813565.1 Herpetosiphonaceae bacterium | reverse complement strand
TCGCCAGCTACAGTCTGGCCCGTGATGTGCCGGCCGTGCGGGTGGTGTTCTGTGACGCGGTGGCCTACGACCAGGGCTATCTGGCGCCAGAGGCGATCGCCGGCAAGGTCAAGATCAAAGGTCGCGGCGGCACGATCCTCCAGCCTGGCATCACCTTGCTGGAGCAGGCGACCGATTTTCCAGCCGATGGCCCGCTGCTGATCATCACTGACGGCCAGTGTGACCATGTGGCGGTGCACCGGCCCCACGCCTACGTGATGCCCGCCGGGAAACGGCTGCCGTTTGTGCCGCGCGGCGAGGTGTTCTTCATATCCTGAGGTTGTAGTAGGTACGAAGGTGAGTGGTATGAGCAATTTCTCTGGTATCAACGTTTGCCTGATTCGTCATGGCGAGAGTCTGGCCAATGCCGGCCACGTCACCTCTGATCCCACCCGTGTCCCCTTGACGGAGCAGGGCTGGGCACAGGCTCGGCACATCGCGGCAGCGTTTGAACAGGCACCACGCCTGACGCAGGCAGGACTCCAAACGGCGCGCGCCCGCGGGCGTACCGGCGGCAGACCGAAAGCGCTCACGCCGGATCAGCAGTCCTTGGCGGTGAACTCTCTGACGAGAAACAGCACACAGTCGCGCAGATCTGCCGGATGCTGGAGATTTCGAAACCGACGCTGTACAAGTATCTGGCCGCCGGCAAGGAAACGGGGGAGGGGAGGCTGGGGTCAGCAGGCTGACCCCGACTTTTTCGTGCTCTCCAATACCCTATGTGAGTACGCACTTAACTCTGGGTAGTGAAAGCAATTGCTAAATCGAGTGCTGCCGTATAGGATAACTGTTTGCCTGCATTCCAGGCCTCCTTAAATGTTCCTGAATCAAGCTGATGCTGATTGGTACTCAGCGTGGTTTGATACATCACGAAACCATACACGTACTGTGTGTGTTTGCCCGCCCAGGGGTCCCCTGCTGCAAGCAAGGAAACACTTGCTATTGCATTAGGGCGGGTTCCTTGACGACTAAGCAGCATTGCGACCCCTAATAGCCCATCCCACCCATCGCTACAGGCATCCGTGCTACGGAGAAACCGTAGGCTATGCATGAAATAGGTTCCCGCATGATGGTCATCTCGTTCTGCCATGGATAGAAAGCCTAGACAGATCTGAATGGATACCCTGAGGAGACTATCGAGCTCTACATACTCCATCGTCAACGCTCTATCCAGGTGTGATCGGCTAATAACATAGTTGCCACGTGCAAATGCCAGCAGCGCAGCATTATAGTGTCCCATACAGCGCGCGCGCATATCACCTAGCTCATCCTGGAGGGTGGCACTTTGGAGATAGTACCCTTCGGCTTCATCAAAATGCTCTTCAAAATAGGCCAAAATCACTAAATTATGTAAACAATTTGCCTCACCCCACCGATCCTCCAACTCTCGAAAGAGGTCCAAGGCGTGGATCGTGTGCTGAGTCCCTTGGGCATAGGCCCTTTCATTAAGCGCAATCGAACCAAGGTTACAGATGCTGCGGGTCATCATCTGGGTATGCCCAACCGTGCGGGACAAGATGAGCGTTTGCTCAACCCAGTGGCGGGCCTCGGAATGCTGCTCCTGGTAGGAGGCATTCAGTCCGAGGATGTTCGTGATCGATAGTTGCGCTGGAATATCGGCTGCGGTCACCGCGATAGCGAACGCACGGTGCAGAATTTGGGTCGCCTGGATATGACTGCGCTCCAACACCAGCACATATCCTAGTTGGCCCAAAGTATAGGCAAGTTCGGCATCATGACCGAGCGCCGTGAAGGCTGTGGCAGCACGTTCCAAGCAATCGACGGACTCTCCATAGCGAGATTGGTGGCGAAGCGTTATTCCATAGTCCCGTTGGAGGCATGCCACCAGCAATGGCTCGATCTGATCGGTAGCCAAGGCGGTTTGATAACACTCTGCCGCCGCCGGGCAATTGCCCATGTCTTGATAGACATTGCCGAGCCGTAGCAGGATGGGGGGATGTTCACTCGTTGGCAGCATGTCCAGGGCTTGACAAAAGGCATTACAGGCAGCCCTGGAGGCGAAGATCGCCTGCGCATGCTGCCCCGCCTGGATGTACCAGCGGCCAGCCTCGTCCCGTGCTTCTGCCTGGCAATAATGGTGGGCAATCAGACTTGCATAGGCGGGGGCGCGGTCGCCACTCATCTGAATGAGCCATGCCGCCGCTGACGCATGGTACATCCGCCGCTGACGCTTTAAGACACTTGCGTAGGCAACATCACGCAACAGGGCATGCTTGAAATGATACTCGTCTGCCAGCGCAAAGGTCGATACCTCAGTCGGATAAATGAGTTCACGATCGCAGGCAGACAGCAGCCCTCTACGAACCATTGCGGCCTGATCGGGGTGGTCGCACAGCGCTTGATCCCAGAACTCCCGCCCCATGATTGACGCCCGCTGGAGCAGGTGTCGCTCCATGGCAGGCAGGCTATCGAGACGAGCCTGGAGCACGCCAATTAACGTCGACGGAATCTGACTCTCAACCAACCGGGTGTCATCAACCGTCCAGATCGCGGGTCCAGGCAGAATAACCTGCTGATCAATCAGCATTTTAATGAGTTCCTTCACATAGAAAGGATTGCCCTCGGCCCGCGTTACAACAAAGCTCCGAAGTGCTGGCGAAATCTGATCGACATAGCGCAACATATCGTTGGTTAACTGGGCTGCGGCACTCAGGGTGAGCGCCGCCAACGCAATCTTGACGTGGGGTGCCTGATGACATCCCCAGGTTGGCTGCCGTTCAAATAAAATAGGACGGGTCAGATAGACCATTACGACGGGCACCTGAGCACACTGCCCTTCCAGCTCGCGAAACAGGTCTAATGATGACTCATCAGCCCAGTGAATATCTTCTAAAATAATCAGGACTGGATTATGCGTGCTGAACGCTGCAATCACTGCGGTTAGCGCTCGCAGCACTTGGCGACGCCCATGGGACGGATCGCGAAGCAGATCTGCGGGACCCGTAGTGTCGACCAAACCAACGACCTGGGCAATCGTCTGAGCATGCTCATGCACGATTTCTTGCCCAAGAACTGATCCGATCATGGCTAGTATGCCCTGTTGTAATTTTTCATAGGCGACCGAGCGAGAGTCGCTATCATTCAGCTTGAAGCAAAAGGCGAGAACATCGCGTAAGAGGGCGTAAGGCGTCTGCTGGCTTTCTGGGGTGACCCGCCCACACAGAAGCTTGACCGGATTGGACTGCTGTTCGACCCAACTGCGATATTCATATACCAGGCGTGATTTGCCCATACCCGCATCGCCTATAATGGTTAACACTTGCAGGGAATGACCCGCCTGGGCCCTCGCAAGCGCAGATTGAAGCTGGGCAAGCTCGGCGTCGCGACCAATCATCGCCGTCTCAGTGGCTTCGATACCTCGTTGCGGTAGCGCAAAGGTCCGGGGATTAGCATAATTGATCCGATAGATTGCGACCAGTTCACGCTTCCCTTTAACCTGAATTGGTGGGAGAACCGCAATATTAAACAACCCATGGACGTGACGATAGGTGTCGTGGGCGATCAGGATTCCATCGACAGGGGCAGCATGCTCCATGCGGCTAGCAAGATTAACGGCATCCCCAATGGCGGTCCACTCCTGGCTGGCTCCAACCGTCCCGATGACGACGGGTCCTGTGTTGATGCCAATGCGCATGTGAAGATCTATGCCTGTCTCTGCACGAATGACCCACAAGGCAGCTTGCATGCCGAGCGCTGCGCGCACAGCACGTTCTGGATCGTCTTCACGGGCAGTAGGCGTGCCCCATATGGCCATCACGGCATCCCCAATATGCTTATCAATGCGGCCCCCGAACGCAACAATGACCTCGTCCAATCGTTGCCAGAGTGCATTCATCATCTCAGTTATTTCTTCGGCATCGAGGCTCTCACTTAGCGCGGTAAAACCGCTGAGATCGGCAAAGAGGATGGTGGCTAATTTGCGGGTGTGTTCTTGTGCTGCCGGTGAGCGCATTACCGTGAGCTGCTGGCGGAGAGCCGCTAAACTAGCATCAACAACCGCATCACCAAGGATAGGACGTTGGATTTCCAAGGTGATGATGGCCTGTTCTATGGTGGATCGATCGTGCATATATGCTCCTCCGCTGCAAATGTCCTTTGATGGGGCTGTTACTCGACGAATCACGCAAGGCATTGCGCAGGACGTCCTCGTTCTGGCGTGCACTCCGCGCGAAATTGGCAAAGACTTTGCTGTGGCTTTAGTGGCCACCGCATCCATAAGTCAAGCATCGCGTACTGCCACATCGTCCTCATGGATCAAGCGGAGAAACTGTTACAGCAACGGATAACCACCAGTTATCGTGGTAGACGCACGCTTCGTCGTGCCCTATAGTGACCAAACGAGTCTTTGCGCTGACCAGACAAAATTATGGTAATTCGGCCCTATGCGTGAGTAGTATGCACCACCACTCCGCCATTGAGATGTATAGACGAGTTCCTGAGCAGACTGGCGTATAAGACTGGATAGGAGCAGTGTGGGTTAATAAATCCAGCCAGTACCCCATACAGGTATAGGCATGAGCAGAGGCAGCAGAATAATGATTGTCCACACAGTCACGGTTCCAAGTGCACGTAACAAAACTGTGAAAAATCTCTCAAAAATCACTATACCCGAACACTAGACTGCTGTCATCGGATCATGAGTCCTCCCCATAAGCAGGACTCACCCCCTCGAAGCGGGAGGCGCATGTCCATGCGGCGAAAAACGGAAACAGGATTAGAAACAATAAATATCTATATAAGAGCGTCATCCCTTCGGTCATCGCCTGGGCAATCAACAGGCGATCAAAGGGGTCACGATGATGTAGCGGCCGCTGGGAACGTCATGACCGTGCGCGGCTTCATCAGTTAAGGCTTGCAGCTCCTGCTGGGCAACCGCTAAATCAACGGTGGTCATGGTGATCCTCCTGGTCGTGATCTGATGAGTATAGCAGCATCAGCGCTCCTCGTCAGTTCCATGGCACCAGCATCGTCATCCGCAGCAGGTGGTGCCGCTCTATTAAGGTAGCGGTAGAGCGCGGTTTTGCCCAGGCCATAGTCGGCCATGAGGGTTTTGATCAAGATGCCCTGCTGGCGACGTTCGCGGAGCTCGACGACCTGCTCTGGAGTCAAGGCCGGCCGCCGGCCAAAGGCAACACCACGAGCACGGGCGTTGGCAATGCCCTCTAGCTGGCGCTCGGCCCGAATCTCGGTCTCAAACTGCGCAATCGCCCCCAGCATATTAAAGAGGAGCAGGCCGGTGGCGTCGCTGGTATCGATGGCCTGGTCAAGAACACGCAGCGCCACCCCTTTCCGTTGGAGGGTCTCGGCAAGCTGGCAGAGGTGCAAGGTCGAGCGCGCCAACCGATTGAGCTTCGTGACGACCAGGATATCGCCGCGCCGGACATACTGGAGCCAGGTCGCGAGCTGGGGCCGGTAGTCGGTGGCGCCACTGCGTTTTTCCTGGAAGATGGGATCGCAGTCCTGGAGCTTGTCGAGCTGCACCGCCAGACTCTGGCCGATACCGCCGCGTTTTTCGCCGAGCATGTGCAGCCGTAGGGAATTATGTCAATAAAAAGCGCCGCGATCAGCCGTGATCGCGGCGCTTTTAGTTTAAGCCATTCCGGCCAGGTTAGACGCTGCGCTCACCAGCAAACAGCGGCCCATAGAAGCTCTCGATCACGTCAATCCGGCCCTGGATCTGCTGATTAAAGGCCGTCAGCTCCTCGGCGGGAACCCAGAGTTCCTGGTGAACGCTGGCGCCGACGGTCTGGACGGGGAACTGAGCCAGGTACGTGTTATCAACCTCAAAAGCAGTGACAAAGCCAGCGTAGCCCGAGGCGCGATCCTTAGTATTCCAGCGCTCGGCGATCTGGCGGGCGTACTCCTGGCTCAGAACCGGGTAGAAGATCGGCTATTCCGGCAGGCGCGGCGGAAAGGCAGTGTATCTCGTCGCGCTAATCAGTTCCAATTCTTTCACGCCAACTGGCAGAGCCGCATTCCGGCCTCCGATTCACTTCAGCGGCGCCCACAGCAGCACAAACACAACTGTGGCGAACATGGTAGCCAGCGAGGCCGGCAGCAGCCGCTTCCAGCCGAAGTCCATCAGCTTGTCGTAGCGGATGCGCGGGAGGCTGGCCCGCACCCAGATCGACAGAAACAGGAAGAACAGAATCTTGGCGACCATCACGCCGAACGAGATCAGCGCGCCCCAGTTGCCCGGAATATTCTCCAGGCCGGGGAAGCGCCAGCCGCCCAGGAACAGGGTGGCCGCCAGCGCGCTCATGGCGATCAGCTTCATATACTCGGCCATAAAGAACAGCGCGAACTTCATCGAGCTGTACTCGGTGGCGTACCCGCCGACCAGCTCCTGCTCGGCCTCGACCAGGTCGAACGGCGCACGGGTCACCTCGGCGGTGGCGGCGATCAGGAACAGGAAGAAGGCCAGCCAGCCGGTCGGCGTAAACACAAACCACTTGGGGATAAAGCCCAGATAGGTGCCGGCCTGCGCATCGACCATCGTGCTCAGGCTCAGCGAGCCGAGTCCGTCGACACTACGCCAGGCGGTCAGCATCACCGGGACCAGCACGGCCAGGCCAAAGGCCAGCTCGTAGCTGATCATCTGGGCGGCGGAGCGCACCGCACCCATCATCGAATATTTATTGTTCGAGGCCCAGCCGCCCAACGTGATGCCGTACACACCGATCGAGGTGATCGCCAGCAGATACAGCAGGGCGATGTCGATATCGGCGAAGGTCAGCGGCACGACCTCGCCAAAGAAGTTAAAGCTTTTGCCAAGCGGAATGACCGCGAAGATCACCACCGCCGGCACGGTTGCCAGAATTGGCGCCAGGGTATAGACCCACTTATCGGCGGCGGACGGCATGATATCCTCTTTGAACATCAGCTTGACCGCATCAGCCAGCGGCTGAAAGAGACCGCGCGGCCCGGCTTTGTTGGGGCCAACCCGGTGCTGCATCCGGGCCAGCAGCTTACGCTCCATCAGGGTCAGGTAGGCAAACCCGGTCAGGGCAGCAAACGCCAGCACAAATGCGTGGATAATCATCACCCACAAACTACGATCCATCTAGCCCTCCGCTCGACGGATTGAAACCGCCGTCCACGCACCTTCAACAATATCCGTCAGGGGCGCACCTTTGACCCCAAGTGGCACCACGACCACGCCGGGGGCCGCCAGCCGGGTGCGATAGACCGGCAACGTCAGGGTCCCGCGCCCGGAGGCCAGGGTCACGTGGTCGCCATTTTGGACGCCCAGACGCTCCGCATCAAGCGGATGCAGCGCAACCTGCGCCTTCGCCCGGCGGTTATTGAGCAGATTGGCATCGTTCATCAGGGCGCTGTCATCGTACAGAAACGGCGCACCAACCAGCGTAAAGGGCCGGTCGGCGTACTCCACCCGCCCGCCAGACTTGAACGGCTGGAGGGTTGTGGCGGTGGCGCTGGTCTCGACCTGGGCCGGAATCTGGGTGCCAAGGCCGCCGGTGTTCTCGTAGGAGGTGCCGTCGAAATAGTAGTTCTCGTTGGTCTGGCGCCCCCAGGCACCATCCGCCCCCTGCAACGTCGCATAGCTGACGTTTTTGTAGGCCGCCACGCTGCCCGCCACATCCATCAGGATCTCGGCCGGCGAGGCGTAGTTCCACTCGGTCCGGCTGCGCACTTTGCTCTCCTCGCGGCGGGCCTGCTTGCGGCTGCGCTCGGCGGCGCCGCTCACCGCTGCCAGAACCGGCTCGGCGACCAGCTGGTTGGCCAGCGACTGCAGAATCTGCCAGTCGGGGCGCTGCGAGGGTAGCGAGCGGCGGGCCTGGCGGAAGCGCTGGACGCGCCGCTCGGCGTTGGTAAACGTGCCTTCGCGCTCGGCCACGCTCAGCACCGGGAACACCACATCGGCCAGCTTGGCGGTCTCGGTGAGGAACAGCTCCTGCACCACCACTAGCTCCACTTTCTTCAGCGCGGCGGCCGTGGCCGGATCAGCGCCGACCGGGTCAAGCCCGGCGATGTAGAGCGCCTTGAGCCGACCGGCCTGGGCGGCCTCGAACATCTGGCTGGCACTCAGGCCCGGCTGGGACACGGCGGCGTAGCCGGGGCCGCGATCAGGCCGCACGCCCATATCGAGGGCGCCGCGTCCGTTGGCACCTGGGATCAGGCCGATCAGGCCGCTGTTGGCCGCGCCGGCCTTGCGGGTCATCACCAGCAGGTTGGCCAGGGCACCGGTGACGTTTGGCCCGGCGGCGAGGGCATCGCGGCCATAGAAAATCACCAGATTTTCGGCGCCCGCGATCAGCTCATTGACCGCCGTCAGGGTCTCGGCGGCGACTCCGGCGCTCTGGGCGACACTGGCGGGAGTGATGCCGCTCAGCGCTGTTTTTAGCTCGCCAAAGCCCCGCAGAGCCGCCCGATTGCCACCGGTTGGCGTGGCGTCGACCAGTGGCTTGAGCAGGCCGGCCAGCAGCGCGCCCTCGCTGCCGTAGCGAAAGCGCAGCTTGTGCTTGGCCCACTGGTCCAGCTTGGTCGGGCGGCCGTTGGCGGTGATAATCGTGCCGCCACGGGTGTCGATGCCACGCAGACGCAGCAGATGCACCGGAGCCTCTTCCTCGGGATCGGCGCCGAACACCAGCACGACCGTGCCCTTGCCCAGGGTCAGCAGGTCGGTGCCGCTGGTCAGGCCGAACTGGGCGCCGACATCGTCAAGCGGCAGATCGAGCGCCGTCCCCGAGCGATGGTCGAGGTTGTTCGAGCCCAGGGTTTCGCGGAAGAAGCGCTGGAAGGCAAACAGATCCTCGTTCGGCAGCGAGGGGCCGGCCAGCCCGCCAATGGCTTTGCCGCCGGCGGTGCTGCGAATCCCATCAAGCTGGCGTGAGACCAGCTCGATCGCCTCGTCCCAGGTGGCTGCCTGAAGCGTGCCGTTTTTGCGAATCAGCGGCGTGGTCAGGCGCTGCTTGCTTCCGACAAAGTGATGGGCATACCGCCCGCGGTCGCACAGCCAGATCTCGTTGACCGCATCGTTCTCCCGTGGCATCACCCGCTTGATCTCGTTCGAGCGCATGTCGAAGGTCATATTGCAGCCCACCGGGCAGTGGTTGCACACTGTCGGGATCGGCTGCAGCTCCCAGACCCGCGCCTTGAAGCGGAAGTCCGCCGAGGTCAGCGCGCCCACCGGACAGATGTCGGTGGTGTTGCCGGAGAATTTGCTGTCGAAGACCGGGTCGGACTTCGAGATAATCTGCCAGGAGCGGCCGCGGTTGTCGAAGCCCAGCACCGGGTCGCCGGCGATCTCGTCCTGGAAGCGGACGCAGCGGGCGCACAAGATGCAGCGCTCGCGGTCGAGATAGATCAGATCGCCCAGTGGAATTGGTTTCTCGAAGTGGACTTTGTCGTTGTAGTCGAAGCGGGTTTTGCCCGGCCCCCAGCCCATCGTCAGGTTTTGCAGCGGACACTCGCCGCCCTTGTCGCAGACCGGACAGTCGAGCGGGTGGCTGGTCAGCAGCGCTTCGAGCACACCGTTCTGGGCGTGCTTGACCTCTTCATCAGCGGTGATCACGACCATACCTTCGCTGACCGGCGTGGTGCAGCCGGTCTGTAGACGCGGCATCATCGCGATCGCCGGATTGCCATTGGCGTCCAGCTCGGGCTTGCCGGTGGCGCGATCGACCTTGGGCGTGCCCACTTTAACCACGCACATGCGGCACATGCCCACGGGCGCTAGCTTCGGGTGATAGCAGAAGACCGGAATGAGGTTTTGAATCTGACGGGCAGCCTCAACAATCACGGTTCCTTTCGGCACCGAGACCATCTGCCCATCAATCGTCAGTGTCACAAGTTCAGGCATCGGGCTGCCCTTTCTCTAGAATATGGTGACGAGCTACACTGGCGCTGCCCACAGGCTCGGGCGTTGATGTAGCTCGCTGAGTACACAAAGTTGAGATTGCCACAAATGTATCGTTGGATTCAATCCAGCGCAGCAGAAAGCGCTAAAACCCACTAGCTACCAGCTGCTAGCTACCAGCCCCTAATGCGTCCCACCAGCGATCTCGGCCTCGATCTCGGGGCGGAAGAATTTGATCGCACTGTTGACTGCCGAGACCGCCGAGTCGCCCAGCGGACAGAAGCACTTGCCGAGCATCTGGGTGCCCACATCGGCGAGCAGCTCGATATCGCCGCTGCGCCCGTGGCCCTCGTCGATGCGCTCCCAGACCTTGACCAGGAAGTGGGTGCCTTCGCGGCAGGGCGTACACTTGCCACACGACTCGTGCTTGAAGAACTCGTCGATCTTCAGAGCCGCCTTGACCACCGACACGCTCTCGTCAAGGATGACGACCGCGCCTGAGCCAAGCATCGTGCCGGCCGCCGCCATATCGTCCCAGGTCAGCGGCGTGTCGAGGTGCTCGGTGGTCAGCCAGGTTGACGAGGCGCCGCCGGGGATAATGAACTTCAGCGGCACATCGGAGCGCATCCCGCCGGCCCAGTCGTAGATAAACTCACGCATGGTGATGCCCAGGGGGATCTCGTAGTTGCCGGGATTCTTGACGTGGCCGCTGATCGAGACGGCCTTGGTGCCGGGCGACTTCTCGGTGCCAAACGAGCGGAACCAGTCGGCGCCCTTGGCGATAATTCGCGGAACATTGGTCAGGGTCTCGACGTTGTTGACCACGGTGGGCTTGGCGTACAGGCCGGCGACCGCCGGGAAGGGCGGCTTAAGGCGCGGCTGGCCGATCTTGCCCTCCAGTGACTCCAGCAGCGCCGTCTCCTCGCCACAGATGTAGGCGCCCGCGCCGCGATGAACGTGGATGTCGATATCAAAGCCCGAGCCAAAGACGTTCTTGCCCACGAAGCCGCGCTCACGGGCCTCGTTGATCACCTGTTCGAGCAGGCGTGCGCCATAGGCGAACTCGCCGCGAATGTAGATATAGGCAGTGTTGGCGCCAATCGCAAACGCGCTGATCACGACGCCCTCGATCATCTGGTGCGGGTTGAGGTCGATAATCTCGTGGTTATTGAACGTGCCGGGTTCGCTCTCATCGGCGTTGACCACCAGATACTTGGGGTTCAGCTCCTTGGGCACAAAGCCCCACTTGACCCCACAGGGAAAGCCGGCGCCGCCGCGGCCGCGCAGGCCGGATTTTTTGACCTCATCGACAATCGCCTGCGGGGTCATTGTGGTCAGGGCGTTGCGGGCCGTTTCATAGCCACCATTGGCAACATACACGTCCAGATCGCGGATATTGGGGATCTCGCGGTTGCGCAAGACGATATATTCTTTAAGTTCTGTTTTTGGCATAACCACTCCAAAGTAAGAAGTCGGTGCAGATCGGCGCCTGGCTGGCGCGATCAGACTAGTGTTCGGCAAAACGGCCTGAGATACTGATCGGTTTGCCCGACTCGATCTCGCTGCGCAGCTCAGCCAGCAGCGTATCGACTTTATCCGGGGTGACTTTGTTATGGAACTCCAGGTTGGCCTGCAGCACCGGGGCCTGGTCGCAGGCGGCGATGCACTTGACGCGCCGCAGCGTAAACAGCTTATCGTTGGTGGTGTGGCCGGCCTTGACCCCCAGGCGATTCTCCAGATCGGCCACCAGCTCCTCGGCGCCACAGAAGCAGCACGGCACATCATCGCAGACATCGAGCACGATCTTGCCGACCTCTTCGTTGTAGAACAGCGTGTAGAAGCCCGCCACCTCGTAGACATCGGTCGGCGGCAGATCGAGGATCTCGGCCACTTCGCCGATGGAGTCGCGGTCAAGCCGGCCGTACTCATCCTGCGCGATATACAGCATTGGTAAAAGCGCCGACCGCTTTGATGGGTATTTTGCCAAAATCGCATCGATCTCGGCTTTATGCTTGTCGTATAGCAAGGCTATTCTCCTATATCGACGATAAGGCTGGCTGATCGTCGCGGTTCTAAAAGCCAACCGTCTACCGATCGACCTCGCCAAGCACCGGGTCGAGGCTGGCGATCATGGCGACCAGGTCGGCGACGAGTTTCCCTCTGGCCATATGCGGCAGCGCCTGAATATTGATAAAGGATGGCGCCCGGAAGTGCACCCGCCACGGTTTCGGCGAGCCATCGCTGACCACGTAGCAGCCAAACTCGCCGCGCGGCGACTCGACGCCGACATAGGCCGAGCCCTGCGGCGGCCGGAAGCCCTCGGTCCACAGCTTGAAGTGGTGGATGAGCGACTCCATGCTGTAGGTAATTTCGCTCTTGGGCGGCGGGGCGACTTTCCGGTCGGCGGTAATAAACGGCAGGCCATCAAGGCCCTTGAGCCGCTCGACGGCCTGGCGCACAATCTTGACACTCTCACGCATCTCCTGCACGCGACAGGTGTAGCGGTCGAAAATATCGCCGTTGCGGCCAACCGGGACATCAAAGGCATAGGTCTCATAGCCGCTGTAGGGAAACGCCTTGCGCAGATCCCAGCTGACGCCGCTGGCACGGAGGTTGGCGCCGGTCAGGCCGAGCGCAATCGCATCGGCGGCACTGATTACCCCGACGCCTTTGGTGCGCTGGTGCCACAGCGGATTGTTGGTCAGCAGATCCTCGTACTCGTCGATGCGGGCGGGGAAATAGTCCAGAAACTGCTCGACGGTCGGGATAAAGTCGGCCGGGGTGTCCCAGGCCAGGCCGCCGACGCGGAAATAGCTCGTCATCATGCGGGCGCCGGTCAGCATCTCAAAAATATCGAGGATATATTCGCGCTCGCGGACGGCGTAGAAAAACACGCTCATCGCGGCCAGGTCCAGCGCGTGGGTGCCCAGCCAGACCAGGTGCGAATTCAGCCGGGTTAGCTCAAGCAGCAGGACGCGAACAACCTGGGCGCGCTCGGGGACCTCCAGCTGCATCAGCTTCTCGACCGCCGCGACATAGGCGTAGTTGTTCGACAGCGGCGCGAGATAGTCGATCCGGTCGGTCAGCACGATGGACTTGGTGTAGGTTTTGGTCTCCATCGTCTTCTCGATGCCGGTGTGCAGAAAGCCAATATCCGGGGCGAGATTGACCACCGTCTCGCCGGCCAGCTCCACCACCAGCCGCAGCACACCGTGGGTTGAGGGATGCTGCGGACCCATGCTGAGGATCATGTTCTCTTCGCCGTCGGCATTCGGCCCATTGTTTGCCGTCGCTGCGATCTGAGCCGGCGTCGGAATTTCAATCGCGGGAAACGCGCGGGATTGCATCACCATAACGGCTACTCCTTGGCAAACGGCTTGTTAGCATAGATCAGGTCTTCGTTGTGGGTAAATGCGACATCCTCATAGCCCAACGGATGATCTTTACGCTGCGGGTGGCCCATCCAGTCCTCGGGCATCAGAATGCGCTCCAGGCTGGGGTGGCCGGTGAAGATGATGCCGAACATATCGTAGGTTTCGCGCTCCTGATAGTTGGCGGTCGGGAACATGCGCGCCAGCGAGGGCACGGTCGGGTCGTTCTCGGGCACGCCAACGTGGAGCGCAATCCGCATCACATTGGTGATAGAGGTCAGGTGGATCACCACCTCAAAGCGTGGCTCCCGCCCGAGATAGTCGACGCCGCAGAGATTGTTCAGAAACGTAAATTGCAGGTCCGGCTCGTCGCGGAGCCAGCCTGCAAGCTCGGTCAGGTGCATGCGGCCGACGGTCAGCGCCAGATCGCCGGACTCATCGCCAACAATGACGGTTGGAAACTGCGCCTGGACTTGGGCGACGAGAGTTGCTCGATCAATCATGAGATACCTCGAGTGTACGCAGAATAAGGCTGCGGCAGCGGATCGAGCCGATCCTGCGCCGCAGTCCTCATTGTGCAGCGTGCTTAACTGACGGGTTTCAGAGCGCCGCGATCTTCAGAAAGGTGGTCGATACGAAACTCTGCATTGGCGCTGTACTGATCGATTTTATCGCCGCGCACTTTTTTATGCAGCTGCAGAATACCGTCGATCAGGGCCTCTGGGCGCGGTGGGCAGCCAGCCACATACACATCAACCGGGACAACTTCGTCCACGCCCTGGACAATTGCGTAGTTGTTATAGACGCCGCCGCACGAGGCGCAGTCGCCCATGGCGATGACCCACTTGGGCTCGGGCATCTGGTCGTAGAGCCGGCGGACGACCGGCGCCATTTTGCGGCTGACCCGCCCGGCGACAATCATCAGGTCGGCCTGGCGGGGTGAGGCGCGCATCAGCTCCATGCCGAAGCGCGACATATCGTAGTTCGAGGCCTGCGCCGACATCATTTCAATCGCGCAGCAGGCCAGCCCAAACAGCATTGGCCACATTGCGTTGGTGCGGCCCCAGTTGACCAGTCCCTCCAGCGATGTGGTTACGATCCCCAGATCGCCAGCTTTTTCTTCTAATCCCATGTCAGGGCTCCCTTACGCCAGACGTAGCCAAAGCCAAGCAGCAGGATGGCCAGAAAAACACCCATCTCAGCCAGGCCAAACAGCCCCATCTGACGGAAATATAACGCGTAGGGCAGCAAGAAGATAATTTCAATGTCGAACAAGATGAATAGCATTGCCACGACATAAAAGCGTACCGGCAATCGCTGCATTGCGCTGCCAATCGGGGTCATTCCCGACTCATAAGGCACCAGTTTCCGTTTGGTCGCTTTACGCGGCCCCAGCAGTGCCGACAGGCCCAGTGCCGCCAGCGGAATGAAAATCCCCACGATGAAAATGATGAAGATTGGCAAATAGGGCCGCAGCATAAGGGCTCCTTCGGAACAGATAACATCGGCAAGCTGAATTATAGCGCGAATTGAGATTGTGTCAATCGGAACGAACTTCTTAGGAAATTGAAATTATGGCATTAGATTGAGCTAAATCTATCGTTTACCTTTTTTGACCTACCGCTGCCAGCCGGATAATCACCACTGCTCCCGACGAGTTTTTCGAGCATATTTAAAGCACGCTCTACGCCAAACGCCACTGCTGTCCCCTGAACAGCAGCGGCGTTTGCTCCTTTACGCTAGTGCTTGAAGCCTGGCATTGGAGCGGACCATTAAACACTATGCGCTTTGACTATTATGCTGCATTTCAGAGCGGCGTCTGGCGAAACCGCGCCACGAGGGTGCGCATCCAGTCCCGCAGTACCGCTGGCTCAGCGGTGGAGTCGGTGGCGATCCAGTCGCCGGCCTCCCAGAGGTCGCGGGCCTTGACGCAGGCGGGGATCGCGGCCAGCTCGGCGGGGTCCAGCGGGCGGACGGACTGATAGCCGGCCACAAAGTGGTCACAGGCGGTGCGCACGCCCGGCGCCTCGATCGAGTCATCGCGGAGCGGCCAGAGAAACCCGGCGAAGTCGTAGATCCGCCAGCCCCGGCCGCACAGCGTAAAGTCAAACAGCATCAGCTCGCCAGCGGACGTGAAGTGCGCGTTGCCCTGGTGGACATCGCCGTGGATCATGCCGTGGAACGGTGCCGTCTGGGGGATCGCGCCGAGGGTCTGGGCGATCTGGGCGCCCAGCTGCTGGAGGTAGGCGCGATCCTCGGCGGCCTCGACAAACGGCAGCATGCGGCTGAGCGGGCGCTCGATCAGCTCCGCAAAGTCGTAGTGGCGCACCGGCCCGGCGCCTGTGAAGCCATCGGAGACCTGGTGCAGGTGGGCCAGGGTCGCGCCAAGCTGCTCGCTCTGGGCGGGGGTTGGCGGCCACTCCACTGTACCCTCGGCGAAGGTAAACAAGACCGCATAGGTCGAATCCCCAGCGACTGGCAGGGTCGCCACAAGATCGCCGCCTGGCACAGCCAAGGGGGCCGCCACGTGACAGCCGTGGGACTGGAGAAACCGCAGCCAGGCGGCCTCGGACTCAATCCAGGCGGGCGAGCCAGCGGGCTGCGGGCCATACAGGCGCAGAATCAGCGGCTCAGCGTCGGTCTGTACCCGAAAAATCCGGCTCTGCCCCTGGCCATCGCGAATGTGGGTCACGGCTGGCCGCTCGGCCAGCCCATAGGTGGTGAAAACAAAATCCGCCAGGGCGTCCACGCTTAGACCTTGCTCTGTCATTGAACGTTCTCCAGTAGCCAGTAGCCAGTAGCCAGTAGCTAGTAAATCATACAAGCTAATAAATGTTTTAGGGCATTAGGATGGTCTAATTACTAGCTGCTAGCTGCTAGCTGCTACTACGCCCAATCCATCCGAAAAATATTCTCCGGCCCATCGACAGCATCGATGTGCGCGCCGACTTTGCGAAAGCCCAGGCGCTGGGCGATGCGCAGCGACGGCAGGTTATCGGGGCTGATCGTCAGGACAAACTGCCGGACCTGATGGAGATTGCCGGCCCAGGCCATCAGCGTCGCGCTGGCCTCGCGGGCGTAGCCCTGGCGGCGAAACGCCGGAAAGATCGTGTAGCCAAACTCCACGCCGGCCGGGGCGATCGTGGCCAGATACTCGGGGCCGGGCGCCGAGTGAAAGCCGATATTGCCGATCATCTCCCCGGTCGCGCGCAGGATGATCGCCCGCAGCAGCCAGGGTTGGAGCGCCGGGTTTTGATGCAGCTGATCGAGGCGCACCCGCATCAGCGCCTCCTCCGCCAGCCACTCCGGCGGCAGCGGGCGGCCGAGCAGGCGGGTTGCCACAGCCAGCTCGCCCATCAGGCAGGCCTCGAGAAACTCGGGGGACATTGGAACCAGCGCCAGCCGCGCCGAGGTAATCGCTTCAGACAAGTTCTGATCGCTCACTGATTCTCCTTACCCTTGCGATGTTTGCGGATTTAGGCGTACTCCGCCAGCAGCATCGGTCGCAGCGGCGTCTCGCTGGCCGCCGCCGCCGCGTACAGGGCTTTGCGGTCGAGCGGAAGGCGCCGCAGGTCGACGCTGATGCCGCTGGAGCTGGCCTCAATGATCGCATACT
>JACCRK010000217.1 GCA_013813565.1 Herpetosiphonaceae bacterium | reverse complement strand
CCCCCCCCCGCCCTGGGTTGCTACCCCTGGCTTAACTACTATCTCCCTCCGATACAGATCCATACAACCCCAAAGTACCACTTAAGAAGAGGACTGCGGATTAACATTGATCAATCTGCTGTGTGTTACCATAACTCTTGGAGGTTGTATGGAACTTACAGGCACACTAGATTGTTTCCCGCTCCGCGAATTGCTTGAACTGATGCAAGACAGCTCGCTCTGCGGTGTGGTCGAAATTACCGGCAGCCGGGGCACTGGCTTAGTCGGCGCCCGCGACGGTCTGATTTGTCATGCCGAGTATGCAGATAAAGTGGGACATGCAGCTCTGTGGTTATTGTTTGAAGAAATCAATGCTAGCTTCAAGGTCAGTGCCGACGCCAGTCGGGTGACCAGGCAAACCCTGATTGGTGATGCCACGATGCTGAGCGATGAAGGTGAAGAGCGCGCCCGACTATGGCATCCCATCCGCCAGCGCATTCCCAATCTCACCCTGGTGCCGATAGTTTATTCAAATGCGCACACCCAGTCCACCCTGGAGCATCTGGATTCGACCGTCTTTGCCGGCATTGATAATACCCGAACCATCGAAGAGCTGGCTACAGCGGTCTGCCTTGAGGTGCTTGATGTTTGTCGCTCGCTTATTCGGCTGGTCGATGCCGGCGTTGTGGGTCTGACAATGTCCAGCCCAGCCGGACCTCGGTCGTTGGTGGGCGCCCAATTTGCGGCTACGCCCGAACCAGCGAGCAGCCTGGATGCTCTCAAGCGTCCGGCACCCAGCAACGCCAAAGATACCAGTGCCGGGCTATTCCGCCGGCCACTTGGCTCCGAGCCAGCGGCGGCGGCCCCGACCGGCCTGCTTGGACGACTCATGCAATCCCAAAAATAGATCACCGAGTCAAGACTTAAAAACACAGCGGTTTGCCGCTGTGTTTTTTCGTTTTCTGCTAAAATGAAGCTATCTGGGCAAAATAGCTTATAGGTGGGGGGACTACGATGCGTTATCGGAAGCTAGGGCGGACCGGTCTGAAGGTATCTGAGCTATGTTTGGGTACGATGACGTTTGGCTGGAGTGTCGAGGAAACCGAGTCGCACGCTATTATGGACATGGCGCTGGAGCGCGGGATTAATTTCTTCGATACCGCCGATGTCTACTCACGCTGGGACCCGCGCTCGTATGCTGGGAAAACCGAAGAGATTATGGGCCGCTGGTTCGCCGCCGATCCAGCACGGCGCCACAACGTCGTCCTGGCGACCAAAGTCCGTGGCCAGATGGGCGAGGGGCCGAACGACCAGGGGCTATCGCGGCGGCACATCATGGATGCGGTTGATGCCAGCCTGCGCCGGCTGCAAACCGACTACATCGACCTCTACCAGACCCACTCTCCCGATGACGAGACCCCGATCGACGAAACCCTGCGCGCCCTCGATGATCTCGTCCACTCCGGCAAGGTGCGCTACATTGGCTGCTCCAATCATAAAGCCTGGCACCTCATGGAAGCGCTCTGGACCAGCGACACGCTCAAGCTGGCCCGCTACGACTCACTCCAGCCCCACTACAACCTGCTGACCCGCGCCGAGTTCGAGCGCGAGCTACAACCGGTATGTCTCAAATATGGCATTGGCGTGATGGTCTACAGCCCGCTGGCTGGCGGCCTGCTGACCGGTAAGTTTCGGCGTGGACAGGCCATCCCTGAAGGCACCCGAGTTGCTGAGCGTGGGCGCGATGACAAGCGCCTGAACGAACATCTCTGGACGCTCATGGATACAATGGAAGAGCTGGCCAGCGACCGTGGCGCCACCATCCCGCAGCTGGCGGTGGCCTGGGTCACTGACGCCCCGGCGATTACAACCTCGATCATTGGTGCCACCAGCGTGAGGCAGCTCGAAGACACTTTAGGCGCTGTCGGCATGGAACTAACCGCAGCAGACCGTGCCCGGCTCAATGAGCTAACTGCCTGGTAATGCCCGCCTGGCAAACGCCGTTATGATCTGTGGCTGGTGCATACAGCCGTAGATCATCCTTTGACAGCACTGCGTCCGTTGCAATCACCCAAAGGCGGTGATACAATACCACGGGCTAAATCGCACAACTGTTAAAGGAGTTGCATTGCGGTCAGGAACCCAGGGCTAAAGCGCCTGGGCTTGTGAGAAATCAAGCCTCCTGACCAGTCCACCCAAAGGGTCCCCGGTCTGGACAACCAGACTCCGTTACGAGCGAATGTATAGGCACCGCTGGATGCCCCCTCAGTCACCCAGAGGGTACCCGGCACTGCGAGCCGTGATTAAACAAGTGGGAGGGATACACCAGTGTCACGGCTAACCCACGGAAACCGCTCGATAACGTTGGCGAGAGGGTCATACCGCCGCAAGGCGAGAACGCTGCCTAGGCAGCACAGGTTCTGCGGCTTTCCTGGTCTTACGACAAAAAGCCGCAGTTTTTGACCTTATCTCTCGACATTGATCGTGGCAGGGTGCTTGCGGCTGAAGCTGCTAAAGCGGGACGCTCCTCCCAACGCTGAAGCTGCTGGGTTTCCGCCCCCTGAAGGGTCGCACTCTATGAATTCACCCGTTTTAGTACTCAACCACAACTACGAGCCGCTCAACATTTGCACCGCCCGACGGGCTCTCATGCTAGTCTTGGGAGGCAAAGCTGAAGTGCTGGAACGTAATCACCACGTTGTCCATACCACCAACCACGATATTGTCTGCCCGTCAGTTATTCGGTTAGGGCATATGATTCGCCGCCCACTGCCGAACGTCAAACTGTCGCGGCGCGAGATTTTTCGGCGTGACCACTACACCTGTCAATACTGTCATCGGGTCACCAACGATCTTACCGTTGATCATGTATTGCCTCGTCATCGTGGCGGGGGCCATTCGTGGGAGAACCTGGTGAGCGCCTGTCGCGCATGCAACCACCGCAAAGGTGGTCGCACTCCAGAGGAGGCGCGCATGCGGCTGCTAAGGCCCCCTTTCCGCCCCTTCGCCGGGCCGTATTACACGATTGAGCGACGCTTGCAGGGCCTGGGAATGGAAGAGTGGCGTAAGTTTTTGCCCCACACAATGTCTGTTATCGATGATGAACAGTGAGGTCTTGTCATATGCTCCCTGCCGTTGCGGTGCTCGATGACTCCAGTGAATTTCAACAATTACTACAGGCGATGCTTAACTATCTCGGCATTACCGAAATATCAGCCTGGATAAACAGTCAGGAGGCCTTGCCGGCCTTGCTGGCGTCCCCGCCCGATTTGCTTCTGCTGGATATCATGATGGGAGGGATTGGTGGCCTTGATGTCTGGTCGCGCCTGCGATCGGCCCCAGAGACCCGCCAGCTGCCAATTATTCTTTGCACAGCAGCGATCAATAGTTTAGTTGAAGATGAAATGCGTCTGCAGCAAGATCCCTATACGCAGATGTTGCCAAAACCGTTTACGCTTGATGAATTAAAACAGGCGATCGCTGCGCTGATTCCTCATTGGAATGCCTAAATTCTAAATCGCATCTTGCACAGCCTTACGGGGTGCGTTATAATAACTTATACTTTAAGCCTACATTGTTTCAATTCGCCTACAATCCACGATCTCTCCATCTGATCGTAAAGGATTATCAGATGCGCTGAACATCCAGCGCAAGGGAGGAGCGGCATGGCTCTCACCACGATCCAAGCGGTATATGATGAGGCACGGGTCGCCCTTGAAACCGGCAAAGACGAACGGGCTATCGGTCTCAGTGAGCATTTGCTTGAATCGTTCCCCTATTATCTCGAAGCGTACCGTCTCCTGGGTGAATCACATCTCAACCGCCAAGAATTGGATCAAGCCGCTGCTGCTTTTGAACGTGTCCTCCGCGCCGATCCGGAAAATATCCCGGTTCATGTTGGACTAGGCGTAACCTACGAACGTCAGGGTAATCTCGCCGCAGCAATTCGCGAATTTGAACAGGCTTTTGAGATCCAGCCAGGGTTGCCCGAGCTACGCAGTCAGGTGTTGCGCCTGTACACCGAGGCATGGGGTAGCGAGAACGCGCATCTGCGCATGAAAAAATCTGGTCTGGCACGGCTCTATGTGCGTGGCCATCGCTATGATAAAGCTATTCAGGAATTTCAAGATGTTTTGAACCAGGAGCCTGACCGCCGTGATGTGCAGGTGGCCCTGGCTGAGGCGCTCTGGCGCAATGGGCAGGAAGAAGAGGCGGCGGAACTCTGTCGCTCGATTCTGGCCGCCGACCCCGATGTGCTCAAGGCGAATCTCATTCTCGGCTACCTGCTCCTGGCCTCCGCTGATCCGCGTGGCCGGACCCTGTGGCAACACGCCCAGCAGCTTGACCCAAGTCAGGGTGTCGCCTATACCTTGTTTGAGGGCATGATGCCGCCGGTCGAGGCGCTGAATACCTCGTTGGCAGAGTTCAATGAGACCGAGTGGCGTGCCAAGCGTGAAGCCGCCCGTGTCGAACAGGCGCGCCTGGAACGTGAGGCTGCCGAACAGGCTGAGTCTCAGCGCCGTGCGCAGGAACAATCTCAAGCCACTCCAGTTGCCGCCGGTGCTGGCTCGTGGCTCGATGATATCGAAAGCGCTCCGATTGCAGCGCCTAAACGCGCCGCTGCTTTTGATGATGATTTCCTCAAGAGCCTGGTTCTGGGCGCCGATCTTGCCGCCCCGGTTACAAACAGCGCTATCGCCACCGAGGTTGCTGAAACAGATTTCTCAATCGATGAGCTAGGTTTTGATATCACTCCCTTCTCGCTCGATGATTTCGAAGAGCAGCCTGCTGTACGCTCAAGCACGCCCCCACCAGTTGCCGAGCGTATCGCCGAGCCTATGGTCGAGCCTCCGCCTGCCCCAGAGCCCTTCAACCCGTTTGACTTAAATGCCTCTGCCTCATCCCAAGCTGGTGTCGAAGACTTTGCCGATGAGACAGAGTTTGATCTGCCTGCCGACCTCAAGCCCTTTTCCTTTGATGATTGGGATGATGAAGACCCCGATGACCTGCCGGAAATTAGTGGCGCGAGAACAGGCCTTTCCAAGGATTTACAGCCCTTCTCCATGGATAACTTCGAGGATGTTCAGTCCGAAGTGAAACCATCAGCCGCTGACGATGACATGAACTTGCCGTCAAGCCTGCGGCCATTTTCCCTGGATGAGTTAAATCTCGATACGATTGAATCCACGTCTGCAGCAGCACCATCACCGTTTGGCCGCGACCTGCCGATCTATCCTGAGCCGGATAATGAGCCAACTGGGTTTAGCTGGCAGGAGCCGCGCTCACGATCACGCTCCATGTTTAATGCCCCAGCTCCACCGGAAGACGAAGGCCCAAGTATTTTCGACCGTCTGGTCAATAAAAAGGAAACTCAGTCGCTGACCCCGATTACTCCTTCGCTAGATATTTCGGACCTGGATGAAGAAACTCTGGCGTTCTTCTCTCACGACGATGTCGACCTACGCGATGATGTCGATGCGATGGCCGCCAGCCTGGCTGCAACTCCTGCTGCCCAGCCGGTAACCAATGATGAGCCGGAGATGACGCCATTCTCGCTGGCCGACCTCGGCCTTTCCGATGAGGAGATCGCCGCCCTCAACGCAGGCGACGATCAGCCAGCAATGGTGAGTGATGAGCCCGAGATGACCCCGTTCTCGCTGGCTGACCTCGGCCTCTCCGATGAGGAGATCGCCTCCTTCAATAGTAGCGATCTGCAAACCGAGCCAGCGGATTTCAATGATGACCTTGATCTAACCCCGTTCTCATTGACTGATCTGGGCCTCGCCGACATGGCTGGCGCGCAATCTGATGATTTGTCGTTCTCGACCACGCCAGTAAGTAGTGAGCACGATATCACCCCCTTCTCACTGAGCGACCTGGGACTGTCCGATGAGGAAATTGCTTCACTCAATGCTGCCGATGCTGAAACAATGGCTGCATTTCGCGGAGAGCCGGAGAGCGGCTCGTTCTTGGGCCTATCAAACGCTGAAATGCTCAGTAGTGTTGATAGCCAGCCAGCAGCACCAGAGCGTGATGATCCGGAGATGACGCCGTTCTCGCTGGCTGAACTGGGTCTTTCCGAAGAGGAAATTGCCGCCTTCAATGCGGTGGATGCGCCGCCAGTAGATGCAGATAGTGATGTACTGCTCACTAAGCTGTTCGATCTTGGTCAGCAACAGGGCTATGTTGATTTGACCGATATTATCAACTGCTTCGACGATCCTGAAGCACACGCCGAGGAAATCGATCGGCTGGCGCTGGATCTACACCATAACAATATTCAAATTCGCGATGGCGATGAGATTATTGATATGGATGAGCTTGCCGAAGAGGTTGAGTCCGAGTATGCTGCCGCTTCCTCAGAGGAGCCGGAGATGACCCCGTTCTCGCTGGCCGACCTCGGCCTCTCCGACGAGGAGATCGCGGCCTTGAACGCGACCGAGGATCAGCCAACGGCTGTGAGCGACGAGCCCGAGATGACCCCGTTCTCGCTGGCCGACCTCGGCCTCTCCGACGAGGAGATCGCCGAGCTCAATGCTAGTGAAACGCCCGCTCTCGCCAGCGACGAGCCCGAGATGACCCCGTTCTCGCTAGCCGACCTCGGCCTCTCCGACGAGGAGATCGCCGAGCTCAACGCCAGCGATGCCCAGGATATTGCAGATATCGAAGCTGAGCTGACCCCATTCTCGTTGTCGGATCTGGGGCTGAGCGATGCTGAAATTGCTTCACTCAATACTCCTACGCAGGAGGATGACCGCAATCTGCGCCTGAGTGATGAAGAGCTGGCTGGTCTGGATCTGGCTTTGCCCACTCCGGAACCATTATCCATTGAGCCGGGCCCGGTCTGGGAGGAAGCTAAACAGGCGGTCGAGGAAGTTGTCGCTGCTGAACGAGCTGAGCATGATGGGTTGCTGGCGGCAGTGAGCGACGAGCCCGAGATGACCCCGTTCTCGCTGAGCGACCTGGGCCTCTCCGACGAGGAGATCGCCGAGTTCAATGCCAGCGAAACCGCTGCGCCAAATAGCGACGAGCCCGAGATGACCCCGTTCTCGCTGAGCGACCTGGGCCTCTCCGACGAGGAGATCGCCGAGCTCAATGCCAGTGAAACGTCCACTCCCGCCAGCGATGAGCCCGAGATGACGCCGTTCTCGCTGAGCGACCTGGGTTTGACGGATGAAGAAATCACTTCCCTGGATGTGGCCCCGCCGGTGGAAACACCAGCGTCGAAGCCCGAGCGCCCAGCCCCATTTGCCGTCTCGCCACGACCGGCTCCGCCGGTGAATGAGCCATCAGCCAGGCCCGAGCGCCCAGCCCCGTTTGCGGTCTCGCCGCGACCGGCCCCGCCGGTGAATGAGCCATCAGCCAAGCCCGAGCGCCCAGCCCCATTTGCGGTCTCGCCGCGGCCGACCCCGGTGGAGGATCCAGCGACGAAGCCCGAGCGTCCACTCTATCCCGTCTCACCGCGGCCTGCTCCGCGCACTGAGTCGCCAGCGCCAACACCAGCCGCTGCGTTGGCCGAGCCGAGTGGCGATCAGCCTGACCTGAGCGCGTACCATGAACAACTAGCCGCCGATCCAACTAATCACGGGCTGC
This sequence comes from Herpetosiphonaceae bacterium, assembly GCA_013813565.1. Taxonomy (GTDB): domain Bacteria; phylum Chloroflexota; class Chloroflexia; order Chloroflexales; family Herpetosiphonaceae; genus JACCRK01. The sequence continues at coordinate 6,855 of JACCRK010000217.1, read as the reverse complement.
GGCTGGCAATTGCCCGTATGATGGGCCAGACCAACCAGATTGATGCCGCACTAAACGAATACAAACGTTTGATCAAGCAGGGCGATCTGTTGGATCCAATCATCGAAGATATCGGTGATCTGATTGAAACACAAGAAGAAGCGAGCGTTTTACAGCGACTCCATCGCGCCTTAGGCGATGCCTATTCGAAACAGGGGCGCTGGAAGGAAGCAATGGAAGAGTATAGCTGGGTGCTGACCAAGCCTCGTCGTTGAGGTGCTGGCCAAGCCTTGCTTTGAAAGGGTAACACTATGCGACATATCGTTGAGGATCTGATTCGTGTTGACGGTGTCATTGGCAGTTTGCTGGTGGGACGCGACGGTTTAGTGATCGCCAGTACGCTGCTTGATGACGAAGATGCTGAAGTCCTCGGCGCGATGTCAGCAGCAGTCTTCGGCGAGATTGATAAAGCCACCAAGCGGATCGGGATCGGGGTGTTGGTTGATGCAATTATCGATGCTAAAGATGGCTCGATCTTGCTGCTGGAAGCACGTGATGTGATTTTGACCGTTGTCACGCAGCGGATGGTCAATCTGGGCCTAGTGAAGATGGAGATGCGCCGCGCCGCCAAGCGGATCGGTGAGGCTGTTCCGATGTAGGCTCGTCCCCAATCTGCGAGTCAGCGCAATATGCTACAATGCACAAGGGCCGTCCCACGACGGCCTTTGTGTTTGTTAATCGTCAATTTCAATGGAGGATGTTCTGTGGAACAGTCGTTGATTATTCTTAAGCCCGATGCGCTCCAGCGTGGTCTGGTCGGCCCGATTTTGACCCGCCTGGAGGCCCGTGGCCTGAAGTTTGTCGGCCTCAAGCTGATGCAGATCAGCAGCGAGCTGGCCCATAAGCACTATGGCACCCACGAGGGCAAGCCGTTCTTCGCCGGCCTGGTCAGCTATATCACCTCAGGGCCGGTGCTGGTGGTGGCGGTTGCTGGCAAGGATGTGATCGAGATCATTCGCTCGACTGTTGGCGCCACCAATCCGGTCAAGGCCGCCCCCGGCACCATTCGCGGCGATTTCGGCGTCAATATTGGCCGCAATCTCATTCACGCCTCTGACTCGCCCGAAAATGGCACCCAGGAAGTGGCTCTGTTCTTCGCTAAAAACGAGCTGCTGACGGTCGAGCGCTCAGTCGATCAGTGGATCACTGAATAAGTATTCAGGCTTCCTCACCAGCTGCGGCAACGATCGGCTGATCGTTGCCGCTTGTGTTTTTAAGTCCAGATTGTTGCTCAACAGTCGCTTGGCCCTGGCTCCCAGCCCAGATTGTGCGCCCACTCATCGGCCCGCCTGATGGTGGCCCAGATAAATGGGTCTTTGGCGGTGGTGTAGGCATGCCAATCATCAGCGTGCTGGCCAGCCAGGGCGATTTTTAGAGCGGCATAGCGCTCAGCCTCAGCGGGATGCTGGCGCAGATAGTCGCGAAAAAGCAAGGCAAACTGCTCCGACCAGCTGCCCGCCCGCCGGACATGGATGTGGGTTCGCCGGACTCCCGGTATTTCGCGGAAGTAGCGCTTCATCCGGTCGGTATTGCCAGCCCGCCAGATAAAGCCCAGCCCTTCAATCCTGGCCCGATAGCCTTCGACTGGCTCCAGGGCCGCCAGCGAAATCTGCAGATCGATGACTGGCTTGGCGGATAGGTTCGGCACCGCCGTTGAGCCGATATGGTCAATTCTAAGCGCCAGCGGCCCAAGCGCGGCCCGCAGACGGCGACCTAGCTCGCCAAAGCGCTTCGGCCAGCTGTGGTCGTAGGAGACCACAAACACTTCATTGCTCACCATAGATAGTTCCTTTGCCACAGGTAGGATGCCACTCCAAAATGTTACTACAACTCTAACCATCCAGCCGCTGCAGCGGCGTTGCGCTCTCCCCTAAGCCATGATACAATTTTTGTCGGCGTGCAGAAGGCACGCCAATTCTATAACTTGCCTGGTTAGCACTCCCAGCCTGCGAGTGCTAAAAAAGAGGTGAGCGCGATGAACCTGGACCTATCCGAACGACGGCGACGCATTCTCAAGGCGGTTATCCAACAATATATTGAAACAGCAACCCCAGTAGCCTCCCAGGATCTGGCCCGTCAGATGGGGGTTAGCTCTGCGACGGTGCGCAATGAAATGTCGGCGCTAGAGGAGGCGGGTCTACTGACCCACATGCATACCTCGGCCGGGCGCGTGCCCACCGATACCGGCTACCGCTTCTTTGTCGAAAATCTGATGGATCGCGCCCCGCTCTCGGCCCAGGAGCAGCGCACGATCAAACATCAGTTTTATCAGGTGCGCTCGGATTTCGACCAGTGGATTCATCTGGCGGCGGCGGTGCTTTCGCGGACCGCCCACGCCGCCGCGGTGGTTACGCCGCCCCGTGCCTACGAAAGCCGCTTCAAGCACCTGGAGCTGATCGCGATCAACGATATGACGGTCTTGATGGTGCTGGTGCTGCACGAGGGCACGGTCAAACAGCAAACGCTGCCAGCCGAGCCAGACACGATCCAGGATCAGCTCAGCCGCTCGGCAATCCACATCAATAGCCTGTGCGAGAACGCCTCGGTCTCGGCCATTCGCGCCCTGGCGCAGGCCGCCGCGACCAGCGAGCCGCCGCTGAGCGGCTTTGAGCGCACGGTGCTGGATATGATCGCCCGCTCGATGCAGCAGTTCGAGGATCAGATGAATGAGCTGATTCATCACGATGGACTGCTGGAGATGCTCGATCAGCCGGAGTTTATGCACGTGGGCCGGGTGCGCGAGGTGCTTTCGATCCTCCAGGGCGGCGCAATGCTCGATACCTTGATCCCACAGGCCCTGGCCTCGAACGGCGTTCAGGTGATTATCGGCGGCGAGCATGGCCGCGATGAGCTGCGCGATTACAGCGTTGTGCTATCCCGCTATGGCGTCGATGGCGAGGCGACCGGGGTTCTCGGCGTGCTTGGGCCACGGCGGATGGCCTATCCGCGCTCGATCTCGACGGTTCGCTATATCGCCACCGTGATGAGCGACCTACTCAATGATTTATATGGCACAGATACCAAGGCCAAAGAGGAACTGTGATCGTAGGCTCATTCAGCTGTGGCCTAATCAACATTTAATGTGGAGGATTTGCTACCCATGACCGAAGAAGTCAAAAACTCGACTCCTGAACACGAAGAACCATTAGCTGAGCCAAGCATTGACGAGCTTGAGCAGCGGATTGCCGCGCTGGAGCTTGAGTCAGAAGAGAATAAAGCGAACTGGCTGCGCTCGGTCGCCGACTTTAAGAACTATAAGCGGCGCACCGAGAGCGAGCGCGAAGAGCTGATTCGCAACGCCGGCGCCGGCCTGCTTCTAAAGCTGCTGCCGGTTCTGGATGATCTGGGCCGCGCTATGGCCCATGTTCCGGCCGAGATCGACAACAATCCGTGGCTCAGCGGCGTCAAACAGGTACAGCGAAAATTCGAGATGCTGCTGGAGGGCGCGGGCGTGCAGCCGATCACCGCTGTCGGCGAGGAGTTCGACCCGAACTTTCACGAGGCGGTGATGTACGATGAGGCTGGCGAGGATCAGGCCAATAAAGTGGTTGAAGAGCTGCAGCGCGGCTATAAACTGGGCGAAAAAGTATTGCGCCCAACTATGGTAAAAGTCGGCAAGTAATTTAAATTATCAGTTAGCAATTATTGATTATCACCGGGCTAAAGATGATAGTTGATGATTGCTAATTGTTAATTGGAGCAAAATATGGCGAAAGTCATTGGAATTGACCTGGGAACCACCAACTCGGTAGTTGCGGTCATGGAGGGCGGCGAGGCGACCGTGATCACCAACGCGGAAGGCTCGCGGATTACCCCTTCGGTTGTGGCGCTGAGCAAAAATAGCGAGCGGACGGTTGGACTGGTGGCGAAACGCCAGGCGGTCACCAACCCTGAAAATACTATCTTTTCGGTCAAGCGGTTTATGGGGCGCAAATTCGACGCGCCGAGCGTCCAGCGCGATAAGGAGATCCTCCCGTATCGCCTGACGAGCGCGCCGAATGGCGATGTGCGCGTGCTGATGGGCGGGCGCGACTACTCGCCCCAGGAAGTCTCGGCGATGCTGCTACAGAAGCTTAAGGCCGACGCCGAGGCCTATCTGGGCGAGCCGGTCACCCAGGCAGTGATCACCGTGCCAGCCTATTTCGATGACTCGCAGCGCCAGGCGACCAAGGATGCCGGGCGGATTGCCGGCCTGGAGGTGCTGCGGATTATCAACGAGCCAACCGCCAGCGCCCTGGCCTATGGCCTTGAGCGCGCCGAAGACGAAATCATTATCGTCTACGATCTTGGCGGCGGAACGTTCGATGTCTCGATTCTGGAGCTTGGCGATGGTGTGTTTGAGGTCAAGGCAACCAATGGCGATACCCATCTGGGCGGCGATGACTTTGACCAGAAGATCATCGACTGGCTGGCCGATGAGTTCAAGCGTGAAAGCAACATCGACCTGCGCTCCGACCGCATGGCCCTGCAGCGGCTCAAGGAAGCTGGCGAGAAGGCCAAGCAGGAGCTTTCCACGGTGCTCCAGACCGATATCTCGCTGCCCTTTATCACCGCCGACCAGAGCGGCCCCAAGCATCTCAACCTCACGCTGAGCCGGGCCAAGCTGGAGCAGCTTACCGCCGACCTGATCGAGCGCACGATGAAGCCGATCAAGCTGGCATTGCAGGATGCCGGGCTGAAGCCAGCCGATGTCAACGAGGTGATCCTGGTGGGCGGCCAGACGCGCATGCCGGCGGTGCAGGCGGCGGTCAAAAAATACTTTGGCAAAGATCCCCACAAGGGTGTGAACCCCGACGAGGTGGTGGCGATCGGCGCAGCGATTCAGGCCGGCGTGCTGTCGGGCGATGTCACCGATGTGCTGCTGCTTGATGTAACGCCGCTGACGCTGGGAATTGAAACCTACGGCGGCGTGATGACCCCGCTGATCGACCGCAACACCACGATCCCGACCAAACGCTCGCAGGTCTTCTCGACCGCCAGCGACAACCAGAACAGCGTCGAGATCCACGTGCTCCAGGGCGAGCGGGCCGAGTCGCGCTACAACAAGTCGCTGGCGCGGTTTACCCTGGACGGCATCCCGCACGCGCCGCGGGGTGTGCCGCAGATCGAGGTCACCTTTGATATTGATGCCAACGGCATTGTCAATGTGAGCGCCAACGACAAAAACACCAATCGGGCCCAGCACATCACCATCACGGCCTCGTCGGGGCTGAACGATGAAGAAATTGCCGCGATGATCCGCGACGCCGAGGCCAACGCCGACTCGGATCAGCTGCGCCGCGAGCAGATCGAGGTGCGTAACAAGGCCGATGGTGTGATGTACGCCGCCGACCGCATGCTGCGCGAGGCCCCGGAGGATCTCGATCGGACCATTCGCAACGCTGTTGAGGACCGGATCGCCGCGCTGCGGGCGGTGTTGGATGGCGACGACATGGAGATCATCAACAATCGGGCGGCCGAGCTGAGTGTCGCAATGCAGCGGCTGAAGCCCGCCCCGGATTTTGGCCTGGAGCCTGAGCCCGAAACCGAAAACGAAACCCAAAACGGACTATAAACAAAATCAACCGTCAGCCATCCAACGCCGGCGTTAGATGGTTGATGGGTGCATGTAGGAACAATTATGGCAACACAGACGAAACGTGACTACTACGAAATTCTGGGCCTGAGTCGCGGCGCAGGCGCTGATGAGATCAAGAAAGCGTATCGCAAACTGGCGATGCAGCATCACCCTGACCGCAACCCCGGCGATGTCGAGGCAGAAAATAAGTTTAAAGAGGCCACCGAGGCCTACGAGGTGCTCTCGAACGACCAGAAACGAACCATGTACGACCAGTATGGTCACGCTGGGATGGGCGGGGCCGGGTTTGATCCGTTTGCCGGCTTTGGCGGCGCCGACCCATTTAGCTCGATCTTCGATGCCTTCTTTGGCCAGGGTGCGCGTCAAGGCGGCGGCGGTCGCGCTGGAGTGCGCCAGGGCGCCGATCTGCGCTATGACCTGAATATCACCTTCGAGGAGGCGATCTTCGGCACCGAAAAAGAGATCGAGTATCGCCATCTGGAGAACTGCACCGTCTGTGGCGGCAACGGGGCCGAGCCAGGCACCGACCCGACCCGCTGTACCAAGTGCAACGGCTCGGGCGAGATGCGGGTGCGGGCCTTCCTCAACATGGTCACGGTCACCACCTGTGACCAGTGCAACGGCCGCGGCTCGATTATTCCGATCCCCTGCAAGGAATGTCGCGGCGAGGGCCGGGTCCGTGAGACGATCAAGCGCACCCTGACGGTGCCGGCCGGCGTCGACGATGGCATGCGGATTCGCATCAGCGGCGGCGGCGATGGCGGGCCACGGGGCGGCGTGCCGGGCGACCTGTATGTGAGTCTGAAGGTCAAGCCGCACGAGTTTTTTGTGCGCGACGGCAACCAGATTCTGCTGGAGCTGCCGATCAACGTGGCCCAGGCGGCGCTGGGCACCCAGCTCAACGTCCCCACGATCGACGGCGACGATCCGCTGACGATCCCGCCGGGCACGCAGGATGGCGCGATCTTCACGCTGCGGGGCAAGGGTGTGAAGCACATCGACTCGTCGGGGCGCACCAACGGGCGGCGCGGCGACCAGGTGGTGGTCGTCAAGGTGCGGGTGCCAACCAAGCTGACCGCTGAGCAGCAGGAGCTGTTCGAGAAGCTCTCGGCGACGATGGGCGCGGAGCAGGTCGGCCAAAAAGAGGGCGGCTTCTGGAGCAAAATTTTCGGGCGCTAGGGGTTAGGAATTTAGATCAAAGGGCCATCCACCCATATCAGTGTGGATGGCTCTTTGGG
>JACCRK010000194.1 GCA_013813565.1 Herpetosiphonaceae bacterium | reverse complement strand
CTTCCACCCCGCCGACCTGCCAAAGCTCGCCACGGCGCTGGAAAGCCTCGGCACCGAGTATCACCCCGAGATCGCCGGCATCTGGCAGGACTGGGGCCGCTTTCGGGCAGTCCCGCACCGCCTTGTGCACCAGGCGTTGGAGATGTAGCAGCTAGCAGCTAGTAGCTAGTAAGCCCGTCCCACTAGCTACTAGCTACTGGAAGGAGAGTCAAGGATGCAACGTGTACTCGCAATCGTGCTGCTGCTGGCGATCATCGCTGGCTGCGGCGCCCAGTCCACGCCAACGAGCGGCGGCCCGACCGCTACCGCCCAGATCACCGAGCGCCCAACGCTGGCCCCGGCGACCACGTCGGCCGCCGGCCCACCAACCAATCCGCCGGCCTCCACGGGTGATTCGGCCACGGTGGTGTATCAGCAGCCCGGCGACGGCAGCCTGCGCGGAATCACCGCCGCCGGGATCGCCCGCGAGCTGGCCGAGCCAACCAGGCCGTTCCAAACCCTGCCGTGGTCCGCCTCGCCCGATGGCCGCACGGTCGCGGTGCTGGTGGTCGATGGCGGCGGGCCCAAGGACGCCGGGCTCGCCAAGGCCGATCTGTGGACGGCCGGCATCGATGAGAGCAATCCGCGCAAGCTGCTCGCGCTGGCCGGCCCCGACCCAGGGCTGGATGCGATCGCCGCCAGCACCCGCAAGAGCGCCCTGATCAACCCCCAGTTTCAGCAGCTGCTCTGGACCCCGGACGGCCGCGAGATCATTGTCACCTCGGCCCACGAGGGCCAGGTCGATCTGTATGCGGTGGCCAGCGATGGCGGCGCGGTGCGGCGCCTGACCAACACGCCGGCGGTCGAGATCTACGCTGCGCTTTCGCCCGATGGCCGCCGCCTGGCCTACGCCAGCGCCACATCCTTCGGCACCGGGGCCGGCTGGGCCGACCCGACCGCCTGGGTCCAGGAGCTCGACGGCCCGCCCCAGCCGCTGATCGGGGCCGGCGCCGAGGTTGGTGGCGCGGTCGAGCTCCCCGGCTGGCTCAACAACGAGACGGCGCTGGCGATCCTCCACGATGGCCGTGGCACGACCAGCGTCTGGGTCCACGCGGGTGACGCCGACTCGCGCCAGCTGTACGCCTCGCCCAACCCGACCGCCTGGGATCTGGTGCCGGGCCAGTTTGCGGTCGTTAGAGGCGCTGATGACCCCACAGCCCCAGGCGAGACGCTGATCTGGCGCGGCGATACCGAGGCGCTGGTGCCGCTGGAGAATGGCGCGGCCAACGCTGTAACGCTATCGCCCGATCTCGATCTGCTGCTGCTGTGCGGCGGTACCGGCGGCGCGGCGGGCGGCCTGGCGCTGTGGAATGCCGGCCAACGCGCTGAGTTTGGCGACGGCCAGTGTGGCAGCGCAGTCTGGTCATCGAGCGGGAAGCTGGCGGTTGGCAATGATGAAAACTCGACCTTAAGCACCGGGCTTATCGTCGGCCCCGACGGTGGCGTCGCCGAGAGCAACCTGCCGCCTGGAGCGATCATGGTGGGCTGGCTGGGCGATGAGCTGTATTTCTTCGGCCTGAACGTCGGCAATATCTGGCAGCTGTACCGCCTCGACACCGCCGGGTCCGCTGGGCCGCAGGCCGTTGGCCAGCCAGTTGCCGATCGGCCGGTCGCGCCACAGCTGGTGGTCGCGCAGCCCTGAGCCGTGCAGTTGGGGTACAATACGTGGCAGCAGAAAGGACCGTATGCACACGCGTGATCAGATCCGCCTGACCGACCTGGCCTCCTGCGCTGGCTGAGCGGCCAAAATGGGGCCGGGCGCCCTATCCGAGGTTATCGCAGGCTTAAATCTGCCCACCCACCCGCAGCTGCTGGTCGGCCTGACGGTCAGCGATGATGCCGCCGTGTATCAGCTGAATGCCGAGACGGCGCTGGTGCAGACGGTCGATTTCTTTCCGCCAATTGTCGACGACCCCTACACCTACGGCGCGATCGCCGCCGCCAACGCGCTGAGCGATGTCTACGCGATGGGCGGCACCCCGATCCTGGCGCTGGCGATCGCCGCGTTCCCCGCCGACCTGCCGGCCGCGATCATCCAGGCGATTATGCAGGGCGGCGCCGACAAGGTCGCCGAGGCCGGCGCGGTGATCGCCGGCGGCCACACCGTCGTCGACAAGGAGCCAAAGTACGGCCTGTGTGTGACCGGGCTGATCCACCCGGCCCGCATCACGCCTAAGGCCAACGCCCAGCCCGGCGATGTGCTGCTGCTGACCAAGCCGCTGGGCACCGGCGCGATCACCACCGCGATCAAGCGCAACCTTGGCGACCCCGCGCATCTGGCGGCAGCGGTCGCCAGCATGCTCCAGCTCAACCGGGCGATGGCGACGATCCTGAGCGGCTTTGCGGTCCACAGCGTCACCGACATCACCGGCTTTGGCCTGCTGGGCCACGCCGCCGAGATCGCCCGCAACAGCCAGGTCGGGCTGCATATCGAGGCCGCCGCGCTGCCGCTGCTGCCGGGCGCCCACGAGTACGCCACAGCCGGCATCGTCCCCGGCGGCTTGCTTACCAACCAGCGCTTTGTGGAGCAGGACGGCTACGTCCGCTACGCGCCCGCGATCGATCCGGCCCGCCAGCTGCTGCTGTTCGACCCGCAAACCTCCGGCGGCCTGCTGATCGCCGCGCCACCCGCCGTCGCCGCCGCAATCCAGGCCCGCTGCGCCGCCGCCGATCAGCCCTGCTGGGCGATCGGCCAGGTCACCCCAGGCAGCGGCATCGAGGTCGGGTGAAAGGGCTGCCTCATCGGTCTGGATTCGACAAGCTCAACCAGGGGTGGCTGAGCCTATCCAATCCAGGTCAGCCATACCTCCAGCGTATTTCAACGAGAAAAACACCTCTGGGTTCACAAAACAAGCACCATCAATCAGCAAACTAAACATTTAGGGGGTCCAGGGGGATGAAAACCCCCTGGGTCTCCCGCGGGTGCCCTTTGGGCGTCGGGACGGAAGGGCGGCGAATCAAAAGTACCATCTTATGTCAAGCACCCCGCCCCAAGGGGCGGGGCTTGCATCTACCGCCGGAGCGGTGACGCAATAGGCTGGCTGACTTCAGCCCAAAACGCAATATTCTTGGCGGCATTCACATCGGCAGCGGCGATGTGCCCGCAGGAGGGGTTTTGACAGTGGAACGCGGCCTGGGTTTTGCGATTAGCGTTATCGATATGCCCGCATACAAAACAGCGCCGCGATGTGTCGCGCGGGTTGACCAGGATGACAGGAATGCCCACCTGCTGTGCCTTGTACGTGATATAATCCCGCAGTTGCCGAAAGGCCCAAGAACTATGCTGTCGCCGCTGCGAACGCCGAACGGTGGCTTCGGTGCGCTGACGAATATGCGTCAGGTCTTCCAGCCGAAGTGCCTTTTGTTCTACGACAGCCTTTTTCACCAGGGTTTTGCTCATACAATGGTTGATATCTTTTTGGAACCGTTGTTCTTTGCGGCTATTCTTCTTCAAGCGCCGTTTGGCGTTGCGCGTACCGCGCTTTTGCAGCCGCTGGCGATGGCGAAACCGCTTCTCCCGGATCCGTTTGACGGTCGCCCCGCTGAACTGCGTGCCATCATCGGTAGTGCAGAGGTTGACAATTCCCAGATCACACCCGATGCTGCTGCGGATCGGCCGATGGACGGGGACGGGCTGATTTTGGGTGACATGGAGATACCACGTGGCATCCCGGCGGATGAGTTCCGCGCCACCGATGGCCCAGGCGGAATCAGCCAACGCCTGCCGTTGGAAATCACCCAGGATCAGGGTCGCACGGACCCGCCCGTGGAGTGTATTGAGGCTCACCTGGTCACTGGCCAGCAGGCTATAGGAGCGTGCGTCGTAGCGAATACTGCTGGTGGGGCCAAAGGGCGGACAGGAGGTATCGCCATGCTGGCGCACGGTCTTAATCGCTTCGACGGCTTTATCGCGGGCGCAACAGGTCAGCTGGGCACCGAGAGCAAATTGGGCGCGGATGGGATAGTAGACGTGATCGTGGAGGGTGATTTTATTGGCGATGCCCAGCTGCCAGCCCACGGCCGCACACCACGTGGCGGCCATATTGAAGGCGACTTGCGTCGCACGCAGGTGAGCATCCGCCGTGGCATCAAGGGTAAGTTTGCAGCAAATGGTGCGAATCATCTCCATACGCAAGAATATAGCACAAACGTGCGAATTCGGCAAGCAGAACCGACACCCAATCCGCGACGGTGGCTGGCCCGCATTCCTCCCCGCCGCGAGCAGCGGGGTTTCCAGCGAGCTACCGGATGAAGGGGAAACCCACAAAAATAAATCAAAGTCACCGCCTCTTTTTGACTTTTCCTTAACCGACAGGTAGAATCGCCCAAACCTAAATCAGACCTAACAGGAGCGATCCGTGTCGTCATATTTGGTCACCGTTCGCCCGCTTGAGGCGAATACCCATGAACGCCTGTATCTTCTGGCCGGTGAGCTCACCGCCGCTGATGTCGAGCGGCTCACCACCGAACTGCTCCACGACCCGGTGGCCCACACGGCCCACTGGCAGGAGCTCAATAGCTCGTTCGCCGACTCAGCGCCGGCACCCTGCGTCGAGATTGCCTTTCGGCCCGGCGTCACCGACAACGAGGCCGAGACGATCCTCACCGGCGCCCGTCACATCGGAATTAAGCGCCTCGTCCAGGCCAAGACCATCCGCCGGATCCGCCTCCCGCATCAGACTAACCTGGCCGACCTGCAGGCCTACGCCTACGACGAGCTGCTCAACGACCTCATCGAGACCGCCTACATCGCCAGCGTGCCCGACGACCAGGGCCGCCGCAGCTTCTACCAGCATCTGCTGGAGATCCCGGCCCCGCACACCCCGAGCATCACCCGCGTGCCGCTGCGCGACGCCTCGGATGCCGAGCTTGAGCGGATCAGCCGCGAGGGTATTCTGGCGCTGACCCTGCCGGAGATGCAGGCGATCCGCGAGTACTTCACCATCGAGCAGCGCGACCCGACCGACGGCGAGCTGGAGACCATCGCCCAGACATGGTCGGAGCACTGTCGCCACAAGACCTTTCGCGCCCGCATCAGCTATCGCCAGACCAGCGGCGAGCCACCGGCGGATCGGGCCTTCGCCGCGCTGCATCCCGCCCTGGCCGAGCTTGAGGCCGCCGACGGCGCGGTGATCGACGGCCTGCTCAAGCACTACCTGATGCGCGCCACCGAGGCCGTGCGCAACCCCGCGCTGCTCTCGGCGTTTGTCGACAACGCCGGGATTGTCGCCTTCGACGACGATTTTGAGATCTCGTTCAAGGTCGAGACCCACAACCACCCCTCGGCGCTGGAGCCATTTGGCGGCGCCAACACTGGCGTCGGCGGGGTGGTCCGCGATGTCCTGGGCGTCTCCGCCAAGCCAATCGCCATCACCGATGTGCTGTGCTTCGGCCCGGCCGACCTGCCCGAGGAGCGCCTGTCGCCGGGCGTGCTGCACCCGCGCCGCATCCGCGCCGGGGTGGTGGCCGGCGTGCGCGACTACGGCAACAAGCTCGGCATCCCCAATATCAACGGGGCAATCTTGTACGATGAGGGCTACGTCGCCAACCCGCTGGTCTTCTGCGGCACCGTCGGCATCGCCCCGCGCGGCTCGCACCCCCGCGGCGTCCAGCCGGGCGACGCGATCGTCGTCATCGGCGGGCGAACCGGCCGCGACGGCATCCACGGCGCGACCTTCTCGTCGGTCGAGCTGACCCACGACACCGCCGAGACCGTCGGCGCCGCCGTGCAGATCGGCGACCCGGTCACCGAGAAGACCGTGATCGATGTGCTCCTCCAGGCCCGCGAGCTTGGCCTCTACAGCGCCATCACCGACTGTGGCGCCGGCGGGCTGTCCTCGGCGGTTGGCGAGATGGGCGAGGAGACCGGCGCCCAGGTGGAATTGCGCGATGTGCCGCTGAAGTACGCCGGCCTGCAGCCCTGGGAGATCTGGATCTCCGAGGCCCAGGAGCGCATGGTTGTGGCGGTCGCGCCGGATAACGTCCAGCGGCTGCTGGAGCTGTGTGCCGGCGAGGATGTCGAGGCGACGGTCATCGGCGTCTTCACCGACGATGGCTATCTGAACGTGCGCTACGCCGGCCAGCCGCTGGTCGATATCGCGATGGAGTTTCTCCACAGCGGCGGGCAGCGCCTTGAGCTTCAGGCCACCTGGACGGCTCAAGCGCCACAGACCGCCGAGGCCAGCGCCCGCAGCGACCACGGGGCCACCCTGGCCGCCCTGCTGGCCCACCCGATCATCGCCTCGAAGGAGAATGTGGTCCGCACCTACGACCACGAGGTGCAGGGCTCGACCATCCTTAAGCCGCTGGTTGGCGTGGGCGAGGACGGCCCCGGCGACGCCGGCGCGCTGCAGCCGCGAATCGATTCACTGCGCGGGATTGTCCTCGGCTGCGGCATCAACCCGCGCTATGGCAAAATCGACCCGTACTGGATGGCGCTGGCGGTTGTGGATGAAGCAATGCGCAATGTCGTCGCGGCCGGCGGCGACCCATCCCAGACCTGGATTCTGGACAACTTCTGCTGGGGCGACCCCAAGCTGCCCGATCGCCTGGCCGGGCTGGTGCGGGCGGCGGCCGGCTGCCACGATGCGGCGCTGGCCTACAAAACGCCGTTTATCTCCGGCAAGGACTCGCTCAACAACGAGTATCGCGACGCCCAGGGCAACCGCGTGGCCATCCCGCCAACCCTGCTGATCTCGGCAATGGCGCTGGTCCCCGATGTCCTGAAAACGATCTCGATGGACGCCAAAGCCGCCGGCAACAGCCTCTATCTGGTTGGCACGACCAAAGCTGAGCTTGGTGGGGCGCTGGTCGCCGAGGTCGGCGGGCTCGACAACGGCCGCGTGCCCCAGGTCGATCTGGCGATGGCGCCGCGCATTCTGACCGCGCTCCACAGCGCCATCGCCGCCGGGCAGGTGCGCGCCTGCCACGACCTCAGCGAGGGTGGCCTGGGCGTGGCGGCGGCCGAGATGGCCTTCGCCGGCGAGCTGGGCATGGCCCTCGATCTGCGGGCCGTTCCAGCGGCTGAGGCGCTCGACGACGCGACGATATTGTGGAGCGAGTCGCCAACCCGCTTCCTGGTCGAGGTCGCCCCCGCGCATAGCGGCGCCTTCGAGCGCAGTCTGGCTGAGCTGCCGTTCGCCAGGGTCGGCGCGATTACCGCCACCCCATCCCTGGTGGTCAGCGGGCAAAGCGGTGTTACGATTATTGAAGCCGATGTGATGGACCTTAAAACAGCGTGGCAGACCTATCGCTAAGGGTATGATTGATGGAGGCTGAGTGCGGCGTTGCAGTGAGCGCCGCACTCAGCCTTGCTAGGGCAATATGGTATGAGTGAACTAAATCCCAATCCGCCGCTGCTGGACGAGGAAGAGTTTGGCGATCTGGTTGAGGAGCGGATGGAGAACCTGGGCGACGTTGAAGAGCTGATCCGCGACGGGCTGGAGATTCGCTTTCGCTGGCACGGGCGCTCGGTCGTCTCGGAGCTGGAGCATTTCTACAACGCCTATCGCCGCGCCCCCGCCCAGCTGGAGTCGATCCTTGAGTCGCTGGAGGGCGCGGTGCGCTCGTTCGCCCCCGACCGCGGGCCGCAGCTGTGGGACGAGCTGGAAGACCGGATCTACCCGATGCTGAAGCCGGTCGAGATGCTGGCCGAGGTCGCCGAGCGCAACCTGCCGCAGCTGATCTATCGCCCGTTTATGTCCGATATGATCGTCTGCTACGTGATTGACGAGCCCGACAGCGTGGCCTTTGTCAACGAGGAGCACCTTAAGGTCTGGGGCGTGATGGAGACGACCCTCTACACCCGCGCGGTCGATAATCTGCGCACCAAAACGCTGAAGCCCGGCACGGCCGAGGTGACCGGCGATGGCGCCGAGATGCTGTTCATCTACGCTACCCTCGACGGCTACGACGCCGCCCGCATTCTGCTGCTCGATATCATGAACGAATGGTCGCAGATCATTCCTGGCCACCTGGTGATCGGCATTCCCAATCGCGATTTCCTGATCGGCTTCAGCGATGCCAACCCCGAGATCCTGCATCGCCTGGCGCTACAGATCGCCCAGGATTCCCAGACGCTGGACTACGCGCTGACCGATCAGCTCTGGACCATCGTCAATGGTCAGATTGTGCCCTACGAATATAACTGGATGTCCAGCGCCGAGAATAATTAGCCGCGAGGAACTCTATGCCCACGCTCCTTATTCTGATCACGGTTGGCTTGTACGGGGCGGCTTTGTTGCTCTGGGTGCGTTTCCGCACGTATCGCTATCTGGTTGTGCTGCTCGCCGGGCACCTGACCATGATCTCCGACCCGCTCTGGCAGCGCTTGTACGAATTCACCTATGCGACCAGCGCGACAGGAATGACCCTGTGGGGCCGCACCGTCCCGCTGTTTATGATTCTCAGCGCCAGCTGGCTGGCGACGCTGCCGGCCATGGTGATGTACTTTGGCCAGCGCCAGCGCTGGTGGCCGCGCCACTACCTGAGCGGCGTGGTGGCCTTCGTGGCCCTGATTCTGTACCACATCATTCTGCAGGGACTGGCCCGGCGGCTGAACTTGTGGGACTACAGCAGCGCCGCCAGCACCTGGGGGCTCAGCCACCACCTGTTTATCTCGGTGCTGGGCGCCCTGGTGTCGCTGCTGATCCTGTATACCCTGGTGGCGACCCGCTACTACGCCGCCGAGCTGGCGATTCCGGCGCTGGTCGCTGGCATCGCGGTGGCCCCGGTGCTGGCCTACGGGATCCTGGGCGCCCCCTACTGGCTGCCAACCCTGATCGGACAATCGACCACGATCACCAAAGCGGGCGCAGCGATCACCGTCCTGCTCACCGCCTGGGTCGTTCACCTAGCCTGCTGGGGCCTTCACGCCTCCCGCAAGCAGCTGGTTATTAACCAATAGAATTATTTGGGATGGATATGCATAAAGTATTAGTTCTCCGCGCGCCTGGGATCAACTGCGACGGCGAGGCGGCGGCAGCAATGGAGTTGGCGGGCGCAGAAACCGCGCTGGTCCACATCAACCGTCTGGCCGACGGCAGTGTGCGGCTGGCCGATTATGCGATGTTGTTGATCCCCGGCGGCTTTGCCTATGGCGATCATCTTGGTGCCGGGCGGATGCTGGCGGTGGATCTCATCCATCGGCTCAGCGAGGATCTGCACACGTTTGTCGCCGATGGGCGGCCGGTGCTGGGCATCTGCAACGGCTTTCAGGTGCTGGTCAAAACCGGCCTGCTGCCCGACCACGCGGTTGGGCGGGCGACCCTGATCGACAACGCCAGCGCCCACTACGAGTGTCGCTGGACGCGGCTGGCGGCCAACCCGGCCAGCCCGTGTATCTTCACCGCCGGCATGGACGAGCCGTTCGATCTGCCGGTCGGCCACGGCGAGGGGCGCTTCCTGGCCGACGAGGCCACCCTCGAGCGGCTGGCGGCCAACCAGCAGATTGTGGTGCAGTACATCGATGCGAGCGGCCTGCCCACCGACCAGTATCCGGCCAACCCCAACGGGGCCGCTCGGGCGATCGCCGGGATCTGCAACCGCGCCGGCAATGTGTTCGGCCTGATGCCACACCCCGACCGCGCCTTCCTGCCCCAGCAGCACCCGCAGTGGCGCCGCCGGGGCCTCGACCAGGCCGGGCCGGGGATGGCGATGTTTAACAATGCCGTCAAAGCCATGAAGCGCATCTAAACCGTGAAGCCCGATCTGACAACCACTACATTTGGAGTGTTATGACAACCTATAAAGATGCCGGCGTCGACATTGCCGCCAAGACGGGTGCAATTCGCCAGATGGCCAGCGCCGTCAAAGCCACCCACACCCCGGCGGTCCTGGCCGGGCTGGGGGCGTTTGGCGGCTGCTTCGACCTTAGCGCGGTCAGCGCCGCCGTTCAGCAGCCGGTGCTGGTGGCCTCGACTGATGGCGTGGGGACCAAGACCGCCGTAGCGGCGGCGCTGGGGCAGTTCGACACGATCGGCGCCGATCTAGTCAACCACTGTATCAACGATATCCTGTGCCAGGGCGCCACGCCACTATTTTTTCTCGACTACATCGCGGCCTCGAAGCTCGACCCGGCCATGATCGTGGCCCTGGTCGAGGGGCTGGCGGCAGCCTGCGCCGTAGCGGGGATTGCCCTGCTTGGCGGCGAGACCGCCGAGATGCCGGGCGTCTACCACGAGGGCGCCTTTGATGTGGCCGGAACCATTGTCGGCGTTGTCGACCGGGCGACCCTGCTTGATGGCGCCACGATTGCCGCTGGCGATGTGGTGCTGGCGCTGCCCTCAACCGGGCTGCACACCAACGGCTACTCGCTGGCCCGCACCGTGTGTGCGCCGCTGGGCTATGCCACCACGCCGCCGGAGCTGGCGGGCCAGAGCATTGGCGCGGCGCTCCTGGCCCCCCATCGGGCCTACCTGAGCGAAGTCCAGGCGCTACGCAACGGCGGCGTACCCCTGCATGGATTGGTCCATATCACCGGCGGCGGCATCTGGGACAATGTGCCCCGCGTCGTGCCTGCCGGCCTGACCGTGGAACTGGTGCGCGGGACATGGGCGGTGCCGCCGATCTGTCAGTTCGTGGCCGACCAGGCCCAGCTCGCTGAGCGCGAGGCCTACCATGTGCTGAATATGGGCCTGGGAATGCTGCTGATCCTGCCGGCTGCCAGCCTTACGGCCGCCCAGGAGCTGGTGCCGGCCGCCCAGGTCGTTGGGCGCATCACAGCGGCCAAAAATGATATACGAGTTACGCTAGTAGATGCATAAACGGTGTGCTATACTGCTCTAATGCAGAGGCCGCAGCCTCGTTTTAGAGTGCGCCTGATCTTCCAAGATCATAATCCCGTTGGGAATACCTGGTACCGATATTCGTCACACTCTTGTCATCTACCCTACTCCCCAAGGGGTATAAGGAATCGGTATAATGTCAAATGAGTTACTTTTGCAACCCATTCGCCGGGAGGTGGATGTGTACATCGCCGTCAGTCGGGGCCGTGAACTGGCCCGTCTGGTTGGGTTTGACGAAATCGATCGCACACGGATTGAAATTGCTATTCTGGAACTTACCCGCAATATCCTTGTTCATGCCGGCTCAGGCCAGCTCGCCCTGCGCGAAGTTGAGCAGAATAGCCGGCACGGGGTTGAAGTTGAAGCCAGCGATACAGGCCCAGGCATTGAAGATATTGAACTGGCACTGCGCGATGGCTATAGCACCGCCCATACGCTTGGCGCTGGACTGCCCGGGGTTAAACGGTTGATGGATGAAATGGTCGTTGAAAGTGTCGTTGGGGTTGGCACAACCGTGCGGGCCGTCCGATGGTTACCAACTAAGCAAAGGGGGCGGCGATGAAGCTAACCTGGGGTGCACATATTCGTGCCAAGGGTGGGCAGCAGGTTTCCGGCGATGGCTACGATGTGATCGAAGGCAAAGGCAGTCGGTTGCTAACAATTGTCGATGGACTGGGCGGTGGCGTCGAGGCCGCTCGCCCAACTGCGCTGGCGCTTGACGTCCTGCGCGCCAACCCAGACAAGCCCCTCAAGGAGCTGATCGAGCGCTGTCACACCGCGCTCCACGGCACCCGTGGCGCCGTGATTGGACTGCTACGCCTAGAGGAGAACAATCAGCGCGCCTCGTACATTGGCGTGGGCAACATCGGCATTCATGTTGTCAGTGACCAGATGATTAAACCCATCTCCAAAAATGGCATTTTGGGCCACCGCCAGCTGCCCACCCTGCTAGAAATGACCTATACCTACAATATTGGCGATCTCTTCATGCTCTACAGCGATGGCATTTCAACCCGCGTTATCAGCGACTCGGCGCTGAATCATCCGCCGGCCGACCTGAAGGTTCTGGCGGTTGATCTGCTCGAACGCTATGGCAAAACAATCGATGATGCAACCGTTTTAGTCGCGAAACCCCACTGAGGATTACACGATGGATGTAGGAACAACAACCCAACTTCGTGAATGGCTGATCGAACATGCCGAGCAGGTTATCGCCCGCTGGAGCGCTGCCATCGCCCAGGCCTGGACCGCTGAAGTGCCGCCGCCGCCAACCGTCAATATTCGGCGCATCTACGAGGCGCTGCTGACGGCTCCTATCGATGGCGATAGCGCTGCCACCCAGCTTCAGCTTCAGGAGCTTGCCATCGACTGGCAGGCGATTGGGCTGCCCTCAATTATCCACATGTCCTTTCAGCTCCGTTCAGCAATCGTCAGCATCCTCGCGACCCAGGGCAATGGGCTGAACGACTCCCCTTCGATCAGCAGCGATCTGGATACATTTATCGAGGAAGCCGTCACTACGCTATCGTATCGCTACAACGAGCACGTCCAGGCCGAGCTGCGCGAGCAGGTTGTGCAGGCCGAGTATCTGCTCAACCACCAGGCCCAGATGGCTTATGAGTCCGACCACTTTGCGCTGCAGCTTTCCACCCTCTATGAGCTTTCGCAAACCCTCAGCGCCTCGCTCGACCGCGAGCACCTGCTCGATCTGGTTGGCCCGCGCCTGATGGATGCCTTTGGCGTCCAGGCATGCGCCCTGGTTCTGGCCACTAGCGAGGGTGGCTGGCAGATCGAACGGGCCTGGGGCGAGCCGTGGCCGGATCTGACCGGGCGCGCCCTCGATGCCGCCGCGATTCCACCCGCTCTGATCAGCGCTGGCGAGCTTGGAACCTTGCAGTTCGTCCCCAATGTCAAGCCGGAGGATGCCAGCTGGCTGCTGCCCAATCAGGGCGCGCTGTTCGTGCCGCTGATGCAGGAGAGTCACGTCCTCGGCTGTCTGGTCGCCCAGAGCGACTCGCTGATCGAGCGCATCGACGACACCACGATGAATCTGTGGCGCACGGTTGCCAACCAGTTTGTGGTGACCCTGGAAAATACCCGCCTGTATAACGAAGTTCAGCATCTGAACGCCGATCTGGAGGACAAAGTCGCCGAGCGCACCGCCGAGCTGAGCGAAGAGCGCGATCGCCTGGAGGCCATCGCCGATATCGCCCGCGACATCAGCACCCTGGAGATCGATGTGCTGCTCAACCGGATCCTGCAGGCGCTGGCCAATCTGACCGGCGTGCAGCACGGCTCGGTGATGCTGATCGACTCAGGCACCGGGCTGCTGGTCGACCGCGCCGTGCTCTCGGAGACCAATCACATGGCTGGCTCGCGCCGCTTTCAGATGGGCGAGGGCGTGGTCGGCTGGATCGCCCAGCACCGTCAGCCGGCCCTGGTCAATAATGTCCAGAAAGATGAGCGCTGGGTGCAGGTTGATGCCTTCGGCCAGAGCGTCGGCAAAAGCACCGGCTCGCTCGTGGGGATGCCGCTGATCGCTGGCGATGATGTGGTCGGCGTGCTCATGCTGTCGCACCCCAAGGTCGAATTTTTCAACCAGAGCCACATGCGCCTGCTCAAGGCCATCGCCGGCGAGATCGCCATCGCGATCTACAACGCCCAGCTGTATGAGTTCCTTGGCGAGCGCACCAACAAGCTCTACACCATGTTGCGCCACCAAGAAGAGGCCTCCAGCCAGAACAACGCTATTTTGCAGTCGCTCAACGATGCGGTGATTGTGTTCAGCACCGACCGCAGCATCATTCTGGCCAACGCCGCCGCCGAGCGCAT
>JACCRK010000192.1 GCA_013813565.1 Herpetosiphonaceae bacterium | reverse complement strand
CCACCGGGAAGCTCGGGGTGCTGGCCTTCACCGGCGGCTACCACGGCCTGACGTTTGGCGCGCTGGCGCCGACCAGCCGGGCCGCCTTTCGCGATCCGTTCGTCGGCCATCTCTCGCCGAATATCGTGCGGGCGCCCTACCCGTATGCCTATCGCTGGCCGACCGGCGGCGACTGTGCCGCCGAGTCGCTGGCCCGCGCTGCCGAGCTGCTTGATGCTAGCCCGGTGCCGGTCGGCGCGGTAGTGGTGGAGCCGATCCAGGGTCGCGAGGGCGAGATCGTGCCGCCGGACGGCTGGCTGCGCGGCCTGCGCCAGCTCTGCGACGAGCGCGGCATCCTGCTGATCGCCGACGAGATCTTTAGCGGCTGGGGACGCACCGGCACCTTGTGGGCGGTCGACCACGAGAACGTGACGCCGGACCTGATCTGCGTTGGCAAGGGCATGACCGGCGGGCTGCCGCTGGCCGCCTGCATCGGGCGGGCGGCGCTGATGGAGCATTGGCGTGTGTCCGGCGAGCCGCTGCACACCGCCACATTTATGGGCCACCCGCTCGGCTGCGCGGGGGCGCTGGCCGCCATCAGCGAGCTGCACGAGCGCAACCTGATCGCCCGCTGCGCGTGGCTGGGCGCCCGCACGCTTGCCCGCCTCCAGACGTTCGCCAGCACCTGCCCGCTGATCGGCGAGGTACGCGGGCGGGGCCTGATGATCGGGGTTGAGCTGGTGCAGGACAAGCTCAGCAAAACCCCGGCGCCCGATCTGGCCTACCGCGTGACGCTGGCGGCCCAGCAGCGCGGCGTGCTCCTGCTCGGCGGCGGCATGCACGGCAACGTCCTGAGCATCACACCGCCCTTCGTAATCACCACCGAGCAGCTGGACTACGCCCTGAGCGTGATCGAGCAGATTCTGGCCACCGAGCACTAAAAGCACCAGGGGTCGGCAGAAATTCTCTGCCGACCCCTGATACATATCTGAAATGATCCCACTAGAAAACGCTAAATCCAGTTGTTGTACGGCGGGTCTCCGTACCCGCCCGTGGCTAACTACTCCGCACCGAGCGCACCACAGTGCTGTGCTCGCCATTCTGCGAGGTCCCCAGGAGAAACTGGCTGGTACCATTCCCGTTGCCGTTCGACTGATTTGCGCTATTGGCGACGGCGACTGAGCGGCGCAGGCGCCACTGCAGCGCGGCGATCTCCTCGGAGATCGTGCGCAGGCTCTCGACCTCGTCGCGCAGGTCGTGCACCACTGGCGAGCCGCCAATCCCGCCGGCGGGTGCCGAGGGGCCTGACGGGCGGCCGCGGCGCTGCTGGCGGTTGACCTCGCCCAGCTGATCCTGCATCGTCCCCAGCAGGCTCATCAGGTAGGCCCACGACTCGTTTTCCTGGCCGCTGATCGAGCTCAGGCGCGTGCGCCGCTCGCCCATCCAGCCCTCAAGCTGCTGCTGGAGCGCCCCCAGCCGACCGTCGAGATGCTCCATCAGCGGGCCGCCGATATCGGCGGGCTGGGCGGTGAGCTGGGCGACAGTGTTCGGCCAAACGGTGTGCATCTGCTCCAGCTGATCCTGGAGAAACGAGAGCGAGGTGCCGAGCTGGGTCTGGCGGCGGGCGACAGCCTCCTGCTCGCCGAGCACATCGGAGAGCATGGCGCGCAGGCGCTGGGCCTCCTGGGTCGCCCGCTTCTCCTGCTGGCCAAGCAGATGCGGCACGAACCAGAGCAAAAGAACAGCCAGCAACAACAGGGCAGCACTGAGCAATAAAAACACAATATCCATACGATCCTCCGAAGCCCGAGCTATGCCGATGATGCGCCGGTCGCGCTGGATCTCCTGCGGCTTCTATATCTGGACATTATAGAAAATCATGTTCGCATTGTTAATGGGGCAGGGTGCATAGGGAATTACAGCATGATGACAGTGCGCCTAAAACGCCGCCACCGCGTGTGATACGAGGCTCTATCGCACGCGGTGGCCCAGGTGAGGATTAGTTTATGATTAGTGGCATGTACACGTATGAGCTGGGATCAGCAACAACCGTGATCCAGCTGGCGGTGGTTGGCCCCCAGTTACCGGCGTCATCGCGGCCGCGCACAAACACGGTATGCCGCCCGACGCTCAGGCCGGTGGTGTCGATCTGGGCACTGACAACCTCGCTGGTGCTGTTGAACGTGCCATCCTGGGCCGCCATCGGCAGCGCGGCGCCACCGGCCCACGGCGGCGTATCCAGGTAGTACTCGGCCGCCGCGATCGCCTGGCTGGCGGGCCGGTTGATGCCGATCGCGCCATAGGTGCCATCGTTGATCGGCGCCGTCACGGTGATCGGGGTGCCCACGACGGTGGTTGTCAGACTCAGCGTCGGGGTGATGGTGCTAGGGCCAAGTGAGAGCGTGTAGGGCTGGCGGGCCGACTTGGCCGCGTAGATCAGCGCATCGCGGTTTTTAGGCCAGAACGTGCTGTCCTGGCATGTGTAAGCGGGCATAAAGCCGCTACAGGTTCCGCTCCCCGGCCCAACCTCGAAGGTGAAGCTGGCGACGCCCAGCACGCCGTAGGCCCAGTCGTCGGTGCCGCCGCTGGCCGCGTACAGAATCTCCGAGGGCTGGCCGGTGTTATAGCCGTTGAAGTAGCTCATCCGAAAGGCCAGCGAGCGCAGCCCGGCGTCGTTGGGTGACTGCTGGCTCGGTGGGCAGGCGCTGCTGTTGCACTCCACCCAGCCCCACGGCAGCAGCACCAGGTTGCTGTACGAGTGCAGGGTGATAAAGGTCCCGGTGGTGGTCTGCGGGGCGGCATCGCTGAGGGCGGGGCCGCGCTGGTCGGGAAACAGGCTGCTAAGGAAATTTTGCAGATAGTAGTTCTCTGGCTCCGAGGCCCCGCTCGTGCCGCGATAGACCAGGCTGCACGGGCTGGTGCTGGTCCCGGCGCCGCCCCACTGAAAGTCGGCGTTGCGATTCAGGTCGATGCCGTACTGGCTGCTGCCCGTCGGCGGATTCGAGCACGATCCCAGGCTGGTGTTGGCGTTCTTGCGCTGGGTGTAGGGCGTGGTTGGCCCGGATTCAACAATCTCGCGGCCGTCGGGGTTGACCACCGGGATGATCCACATCTCGTTGTGGTCGAGCAGGGCGGTGATATCGGCGTCCACGCCGTAGCGCGAGACCAGGAAGTCCATCCAGCGCCAGGCCTGCTCGGAGGTACTCAGCTCGCGGGCGTGGATGGCCGCCATCAGCACAAAGCGCGGCTTGTCGGTGGCGGGGTTCTGGGCACAGTCGCCGGCCCGCTTGTAGGTGATACAGATCGCCTTGAGGTCGTAGCCCGACGCGGCATTCTGCAGCTTGCGCCACGAGTCTCCATAGTCCACCACGCTGACCAGGTCGGGGTATGCCGCCGCCAGCGCGTCGAGGTGCTGATAGTGCTCCACCACGGTGCGATAGCCGCCGTAGTACGAGAACAGCCCGTCCGGCCGCTCGCTGGGCAGCAGCTGATCGACGCTCACCGTAAAGCCCTGCGCCTCCAGCTCCCTGGCGGTGGCGCTGTCGCCCATCACCAGCAGATAGTCGTCGCCGCGACCCTCAAGCACGTCCCAGCCACCGCTGGTCAGACGGCTAACCTCGGCCGGACTACTCACCTTGACCCGCCAGATCGCCAGATCCGCCTCCCCGATCGTGGTCTGGCCCTGGGCCGTCCGCGACGGCAGATTTGTCGCGCCGCCGATAAGTCCGCTGATGACAATTGCGACCAAAGCCAGTCGAGCTACTGTGCGCATAACAACCTCATAGAACATCAAAAAGGCCAGAAGAAGCAGAACCCTGTGGATAGATTGACCGATAAACCATGAGCTTAGTAGTTCGCCAACGGAGACACCCGATCGTCACCAGACGCTCACCACTAGCCCTAAGCCCTAACCCCTAATCCCTGTCCTGGTCGCCATACACCCCGCGCAGCGCTGGCGGCAGCAGGCGGGCGATGGCGGTCATGGTGTGGTTCAGCGCAGCCTGGCGCTGCTCCGGCCGCCGCTCGCTGCGGGGAATACTGAAGGCCGGCCCGAAGCGCACCAGTACCGTGGCCCGCCGCCACGGCCAGCCCATCGCCCGCGTGCCGGTGACGGCGGCGGGCAGCACCGGGACATTGGTCATCTGGGCCATTGCGACAATCCCCAGCTTGCCCTCGTTCAGCGCCCCGGTCCGCGATCGCGTGCCCTCGGGCAGGATAATCAGCGGATCGCCGGCCCGCAGCGCCGCCTTGCAGCGGGAGAGCGCCTCGCGATCGGCCTCGCCACGCCGAATCGGAATCCCACCAGTCCAGTAGGCGATCCGCCCAAGGATGGGCAGCTCGAATAGCTCCTGCTTGCCGAGGGCCCGGACCTGGCGGGCGCTAAAGGCAATCCCCAGCGCGACCGGGTCCCAGTTGCTGACATGGTTGGAGACAATAATAAAGGGGCCTTCGGGAATATGCTCCCGGCCCTCAACGTACAAGCGTGCACGGAGTTTCAATAAAATTAGGCAAATCCAGCGCAATAGCCGATACTGCGGAGTCATAGCACGTCCTGGTATCACATTCAATTATGGGAGCTGGCGAATGCGCAAGTTGTCAAAATAGCCCTCGGAGGCACCGACGCTAGCCAGGGTGAATCCGTAGTTGCCGGCTGGAAAGGCTGGCAGCACGGCCTCGCCGAGATAGGTTGTGTTCCAGTAGATATGGGTGATAGCGCCGCGCTGGGCCACAACCATCCGCCCTGGGCCAAGGCCGTCGCCGGAAAGCAGCAGGTTGATCCGGCCGCCGGTCCGTTGTTGCAGCGCCCAGGTGCCATCGGCGCCAAGCATAAAGCGATAGTAGTTGTTGGAGTCGATAAAGCCAAACAGCAGCCCGGCGCTGCCGGCCCGCGCCTCAACATCCGCTGCCAGCACCACGCTCGTACCTGGAAGTGGGCCGCTATATGACCAGACCGAGCCAAGGCCGGCATTCATTGTCATCCGATAGCGGCCATCGGGAAAGCTAAACGACCAGGTGCCGCTGTCTCCAATCGGCCAGGTGCCGCCGTTCATGTCGTCGCTGATCAGGATTGGTCCATTAAGATCATCGGGCAGCGGCGGAGCAGCGGTTGGGACGTCGGTTGGCGGGACGACAGTGTCAGTTGGCGGCGCGTCGGTTGGCGGCACATCAGTTGGCGGCACATCAGTTGGTGGCACATCAGTTGGTGGCGCATCAGTTGGTGGCGCATCAGTTGGCGGCGCAGCGGTGGCTGACACACCAGTGGCTGGCACATCAGTGGCTGGCACAGCGGTGGGGGTTTGCTCAGCACCAGCCACCACGGCCACGGTCGGCTGATTCTCGGCGATCGATGTTTTGCTGCCACCCAGGACCCAGATTGCCCCGCCCAGCGCAGCGATGCCAAGCGCCGAGCCAAAGCTCCAGACGACTGCCTTGGGCAGCTGCCGTTTTTTGGCTTTGGCTGGCACAGCCCGCTTGATCGCCAACTCAGCTCGATACAGCAAGTCGGCGCTGTCGCGATAAAACGGGTCGGCCTGCTGAAGCTGGCGCAGGACGATGATCGCCTGGGCGTACTTGCCCTCAGCCAGCAGGCTGCGTCCGTGGTCATACAGCTGGGCCAGACGCTCGGCGCGATTCTCAGGCACGATCGGCTCGACCGGGGGCGCAACCCGGCGTGTCTTATCCTTCAATATGCTGTAGGCTTCGGTGATGGCGGCAGCCCGCTTGCGCGCATAGTCCTGAGCGCTCGCATCGGCTTTGCTCCATTTATCGGGATGATACTGGGCAATTTCCTGACGGTATGCCCGTTTGATATCTTCGGCGCTGGCGTTGCGCGCCACACCGAGAAGTTCGTGAGAGTCGAGCTGCTCAAAATCGTACACAGATCTGGTTCCTTTGCAGGTGGATTTCCGGGGGCGATTATACCACTCTCTGAGCCAGCGTAAATGCATTCCGGGTGATCCGACCTGACCAATTAGTACTATTTGTGCTACACTTCACACAGTATTGCGCCACCTGATCGGCCTAAACCAGACCCGGGAATTGAGCATTATCAGCGCCGTACATCGCGCCAGATCGCACTATTTATTACGTGCCGGCCTTGACAACACCCTTGCAAAACGTCCGTAGCTGATTTTTATGGTGGTTTTTTATGAAGCAACCCAACACCCAGGCATTGATCGATATTCGGAATGTGGGTAAATCGTTTATTGAGGGCGGCCACGAGCGAATTGTTCTCCATCAGGCCAGCACCCAGATCCAGCGTGGCGAGTCGGTCGCGCTGCTCGGGCGCTCAGGATCGGGCAAATCCACCCTGCTCAATATCCTTAGCGGCATCGATGCGCCGACAACCGGCGTGATTACGATTGATGGCGTGGCCCTGCACAGCCTCAACGAGCGCGATCGAACGCTGTTTCGCCGCCGCAACATTGGCTTTGTGTTTCAGTTCTTCAACCTGATTCCCACGCTGAGCGTCGAGGAAAATGTGCTGCTGCCGGTGGAGCTCAATGGCACTGTCACCGCCGCGAAGCGTGATGCGGCCCGTGAGCTGCTGCGGCGGGTGGGCCTGGGCGATCGTGGTGCCGCCTTTCCCGATAAGCTCTCCGGCGGCGAGCAGCAGCGGGTGGCGATCGCCCGCGCCCTGGCCCACGACCCGGCCCTGGTGCTGGCCGACGAGCCCACCGGCAACCTGGACGCGGCAACCGGCGAGCAGGTCCTGCAGCTGCTTGATGACATGACCCGCCAGGCCGGCAAAACCTTGATTATGGTCACCCACTCGACCGCGATCGCCGCCCGCGCCGACCGCATTCTGCACCTGGAAGACGGCCGGCTGGTTGAGCACTCGCTGCTTGAGGTGAACGAATGAGCCTGCTTCGTCGCAACAGCTGGCGCTATCTGCTGCGCCACCCGGCCCAGATGCTGCTGGCCATCCTGGGTGTCGCCCTGGGTGTCGCGGTGATGGTCTCGATCGATCTGGCCAACGGGAGCGCCCTGCGCGCTTTCGAGCTGTCGTCGGAGACGATCACCGGCAAGGCCACCGACCAGATTGTGGGTGGCCCCAACGGCCTGCCCAGCGCACTGTATCGCCAGATTCGGGTTGATCTGGGTCTGCGTCTGTCGGCGCCGGTGGTGGAGGCCAATGTCGGCCTGCCCGACCGCCCAGGCCGCTCGTTTCGCCTGCTTGGCGTTGATGCCTTCGCCGAGGGTCCGTTTCGACCCTACCTTGCCGTCGGATCCTCAGCCGCAAATCTAGGGCCGCTGCTGACCCAGCCAAACACCGCGATCATCTCGTTTGAAACGGCGCAAACCCTCGCCATTACCACTGGCGACACGCTGGAGATTCGGGTCGCCGGCGTACGCCAGCCGCTGCGTATCGTCGGCCTCCTCGAGGGCGGCGATGAGCTGAGCCGCCGGGGCCTGGCCGATGTGCTGCTGACGGATATTGCGACCGCCCAGGAGCTGGTTGGCCGCCCCGACCGCATCTCGCGGATCGACCTGATCCTGCCCGCCGCCACCCGCGAGGCGACGCTGGCCCAGCTCCGCGCAATTATTCCCGCCGATGCCGATCTGACCACGCCCGGCGCTCGCTCGGCCACCTTCAGCCAGATGACGCGGGCTTTTGAGGTCAATCTACAGGCGCTCAGTCTGCTGGCGCTGATTGTGGGCGTGTTTTTGATCTACAACACCATGACGTTCTCGGTTGTCCAGCGCCGGACCCTGTTTGGCACGCTGCGCTCGCTGGGTGTGACCCGTGGCGAGGTCTTCGGGCTGATCATCAGCGAGGCGGCCCTGGTTGGCGCACTTGGGGCGATCCTCGGCGTGGCGCTGGGGATTGTGCTTGGCCGCGGCCTGGTCCAGCTGGTCACCCAGACGATCAACGATCTGTACTTCAGCGTGAATGTTCAGGCGGTTGATCTGGCGCTCTGGCCGCTGCTCAAGGGGCTGATCCTGGGTCTTGGCGCGACGGTGCTGGCGGCGTGTGTGCCGGCCCTCGAGGCGACCCTGGCCGCGCCGCGCACCGTCCTGCGCCGCTCCAGCGTCGAGGAGCGGATGCGCCGCCTCCTGCCGCGCACCACCGCCAGCGGTGTGCTGCTGCTGCTGGCCGGGCTGGGCATCCTACAGATCCCAACCCGCAACCTGATCGTGAGCTTTAGCGCGCTGTTCGCCATTCTAATCGGCTGTGCGCTGCTGACGCCCGCCGTGACGGTCGGCCTGATGCAGCTGATGCGGCCGGTCTTCGGGCGGGCCTTCGGGCTGCTCGGGCGGATGGCGGCGCGTGATGTGGTGGCGGCGCTCAGCCGCACCGGCGTGGCGATCGCGGCGCTGATGGTGGCAGTCTCGGTGACGGTCGGCGCCGGCACCATGATCGGCTCGTTCCGCCAGACGGTGGTGCAGTGGCTCGACACATCGCTCCAGGCCGATATCTTTATCTCATCGCCCAGCCTCAACGCAACCCGCACCGATGTGCCGCTCGATCCCGCCGTGGTGCAGCGGATTGTCACGACCGAGGGTGTTACCGGGGTGACGACGTTTGTCGGGCTGCAGGTTGGCAGCGATGCCGGCCCGACCAATCTGCTGGCGCTCCAGCTGGCCAACGACCCCCGCAACCGCCAGGCGCTCACCTTTATCGGCGACTCCGACGCGGCCTGGAGCCGCTTCATCAGCGGCGAGGGCGTGTGGGTCTCCGAGCCCTACGCCTATCGGACCGGGCGCGGCCTGGGCGATACGCTGACGCTGCAAAGCGAGCGTGGCCCGCAGACCTTTCCGATCGTCGGAGTGTACTACGACTACGCCTCCGACGTCGGCACCGTGACGATCAACCGCGCGACGTTTGATCGCTTCTGGAACGTGCCGCAGATCTCCTCGATGGCGGTCTGGGCGGCCCCGGACGCCGATATCGATGCGCTGGTGACGCGGCTGCAGACCAACGCCGGCGGCACCCAGGACCTGCTGATCCAGCCCAACCAGGCGATTCGCCAGGCCACGCTGGAGGTCTTCGACCGCACCTTTGCGATCACCGCTGTGCTGCAGGTGCTGGCGACGATTGTGGCGTTTATTGGCATTCTCAGCGCGCTGATGGCGCTGCAGCTGGAGCGGGCGCGCGAGCTAGGGGTGCTGCGGGCCAACGGCCTGACGCCGGGCCAGCTGTGGGCGATGGTGCTCTCGCAGACCGGCCTGATGGGCCTGACCGCCGGCCTGCTGGCGCTGCCGGTCGGCATGATCCTGGCGGTCGTGCTGGTGTTCGTGATCAACAAGCGCTCGTTTGGCTGGACCCTGCAGATGCAGTTCGATCCCGGCCTCTTGGTGCAGGCGCTGGTGGTCTCGATCGTGGCGGCGCTGCTGGCGGGGCTGTACCCGGCCTGGCGCATGGCCCGCACGTCGCCGGCGCTGGCGCTGCGCGAGGAGTAGGGGTTGGGGAGGAGCGAGGAGGCTAATCTAGCAGCCACCATCCACGCGCTTAATCCAATATATGCCTGGCACCACAACCCCACGAATCGTGCGTGGGCTGGGATGAGCGGCAAACCCGAGCTTGACTTTGATCGCGTAATTACTTGCGCGAGTAGATGCACTCCACGAGCGAACTTGATAACAGCCACAG
Organism: Herpetosiphonaceae bacterium; assembly: GCA_013813565.1. GTDB lineage: Bacteria > Chloroflexota > Chloroflexia > Chloroflexales > Herpetosiphonaceae > JACCRK01. The sequence goes on along the minus strand of JACCRK010000192.1, from coordinate 403 downwards.
CGGGCGGCGGTCTGGAGCACCGCCTGTTGGAGTGCCGTGCCAATCCCATGATTCCGGTACCCCTCGCGCACATGGAAGGCGCGAATCTTTGCCTCCAACAAGGGGATGCCAGCGCTGCTCTGCAGGATGGGGCAGTCCATCTCTGGGCCAATCGGCTGGATGATGAGCATCAGGAAGCCAGCGATCTCCGAAGCGGTGGGAACGACAAGATACCGCGCATCGGGAACGGGACGCTCGTCCTCGATCACCCCCACGGCAAGATCCTCGTGCTGAATATAGTGAACCAGCTCCGGCCACCGCAGGTGGGTTGCATCCCATTGTTCAATACTGAGGCGATTCAAATCTATCACGGTCCCTCTTGCCATTGATGCACATGGGCACACTGGATTAGACTACAGTTACG
>JACCRK010000169.1 GCA_013813565.1 Herpetosiphonaceae bacterium | reverse complement strand
GCCTTTTCTGCTACAATGACGTTATGGTCATACTCGCATTTCAAAGGCACTTTATGGACAATCATGATATTCAACGCAACGTTCGTTACAATGTCACCGTCAATGTTTTGGACGGTTCTTTTTTTGGCGCAGCGATGGGAATCGCCTCATTTGTGACCGTTATTCCGCTCTTTATGAGCACGCTGACCAGCTCCGCCACCCTGATCGGGCTGATCGCCGCGATCCACTCGGTTGGCTGGCAGCTGCCGCAGCTGCTCACCGCGCGGCGGGTGGCCGGGCTGCGGCGCTACAAACCGATGGTCGTGCTGATGACGATTAACGAGCGGCTGCCATTCCTGGGATTAGCGCTGGTGGCCTGGTTTGCCAAAAGCCTGGGGACGGATCTGGCCCTGCTGCTCACCTTTATCCTGTTGATCTGGCAGGGCCTGGGCGGCGGCCTGACCGCAACCGCCTGGCAGAGCATGATCGGCAAGATTATGCCGGTCAATCGGCGCGGCACATTCTTCGGCATCCAATCGGCCGCCGCCAACCTGCTGGCCAGTGGCGGGGCGGTGCTGGCGGGATCCATTCTGAACGCTCTGCCATCACCGCTGGACTACACCCTGTGTTTTGGTCTGGCCAGCCTGGCGATGCTGATCTCGTGGCTATTTCTCGCCCGTGTGCGTGAGCCAGATCTTGAGCCGGAGGGTGCATTCACCACTCAGGGTGATTTCTGGCGTCGCCTGGGCACGATCCTGAAGACCGACAGCAATTTTCGCTGGTTTCTGGCGGCCCGCATCCTCTCGCAGCTGGCGCTGATGGCCACGGCATTCTTTACGATCTATGCCGTCCAGCGCTTTGGGATGAGCGCAAAAGTCGCCGGCCTGCTGACCGCGCTGTATCTGATGATCCAGACGCTTGCCAATCCGCTAATGGGCTGGCTCGGCGACCGGTTCAGCCATCGGCTGGTGATGGAGGTTGGCGCGCTGGTGGCGGTGGCCGCCGCCGCCGGGGCCTGGCTGGCCCCGGCGCTAGGCTGGTTCTACCTGGTCTTTGCGCTGGCTGGCGTCGCCAATGTCGCGTTTTGGACCACCGCCATGGCGATGACGCTGGATTTCGGCACCAGCGTCGATCGCCCGGCCTACATCGGGCTGGCCAACACCCTGGTCGCACCGGCAACGCTGATCGCCCCGCTGATCGGCGGCTGGATGGCCGATAGCCTGGGCTACAGCGCCACCTTTGCCACCGCCACCATCGGCGGGCTGATCACCTGGCTGATCCTGCGCATGTTTGTCCGCGACAACCATGGGCGGAGCAGGGCCATTGAGCGTCTACCAGCGCTGGTGGCTGGCGCTGAGTAAGGGCTGGCATCGCCGTGAGCCGTCGCCAACACGCCGTGACCTGAGTGGTCACGGCGTGTTGGTTTAGGTGCTTTCGGCCTGGAGCAGACTGCCTAGACAATTGAAGGGATCAGGGCGTTGCGCGCAATCAGAAAGCCGCGTTTGATCTGCTCTTCCGTGCCTTCAAAGGCCCGATCCTCGTGCTCGACGCTGATCACATTGTTGTACCCTGCGGCATAGAGCGCACTGATAAAGCGGTCCCACTGGATTTCGCCCAGCCCTGGCAGGCGCGGTACTTGCCAGCCCATGCCCAGCGACAACACGCCGTGCTGATACAAGCCCTCACGATTGATCTCCATATCTTTGGCGTGAACGTGGAAAATCCGGGCGCTAAAGTCCTCTACCACCCGCAGATAATCAATGTGCTGCCACAGCAAATGCGAGGGGTCGAGGTTCAGCCCAAAGTTGGTGTCGGGAATGATGCTGAACATCTCGCGCCAGATCGTCGGGGCATAGGCGAGATTCAGGCCGCCCGGCCACTCATCGTCGGAGAAAATCATCGGGCAGTTTTCGATGGCGATTTTCACGCCATGCTTGCCGGCGAAGCGGACCAGCTCAGGCCAGACCTCACCAAAGAGCGCCAGATTATCCGCCACGTTTTTGCGCGGATCACGGCCCACGAACGTGCCGACAACATCAACATGTAGCAGGGCGGCGGCCTGAATCACCTGGCGTAGATGCCCGTTGACCTCGGCGCGATGGGCAAGATCGGGGTGCAGGTTGTTCGGGTAGTAGGCGAGCGCCGAGATCGTCAGATTATGCTCGGCGAGCAGCGCCACAATCGCATCAGCCTGATCCTGGGTCAGGGTGGCGGCGTCGAGGTGTGACACCCCGGCATAGCGTCGCTCGGTGGCCGAGCCAGCCGGCCAGGCCGCGATCTCTAGCGCCTGATAGCCGTTGGCGCTGGCCCAGACGGCAATCTCTTCCAACGTGAGCATGGGGAATGCGGCGGTTAGTAGACCAAGTTTCATCACGAATTCCTTTCAATCTCAATCCAGCAGCCTTCGCGGGCGCTTCGGGCGATCGCTTCGCCCAGCACCAATTCCTCGTGGCCATCCGCGAAGGTTGGGTAGGCCGGCTCAGCCGGTGGGGCGCCGGCCTCAATGGCCCGATACACCGCCTGATACAGCTGCTTGAAGGTGTCGGGAAACCCTTCGGCGTGGCCGCCTGGATAGCTCGTGACCGCGCGAGCGGAGTCGTGCAGCAAGGCTGGATCGCGCAGGAGCAGCTCGTTGGCGCGGTCGCGGTGGCCGATCCACAGCTCATCGGGGCGCTCGGAGTTCCAGGCCAGCGCCGAGCGTGAGCCGCCGATCTCGAAGGCGAGCTGGTTTTTGCGTCCGGCGCTGACCTGCGACACGCTGAGCACGCCACGGGTGCCATCGGCGTAGCGCAGCAGTATGCCGGCGTAGTCCTCGGTCTGGATCGGCTGCTCGACGGTGGCGCTGCTTGGCAGCGTCTTGCCGCTAAATGTTTCGCCGGCGCTGACTGGCTTGTGACGCACCGCCAAAAATGTCTGCAGGTCGGCCATCACCGCGGCTACTTTTTGGCCGGTGATAAAGGTCATCAGGTCAAGCCAGTGCGAGCCGATATCTGCCACAGCGCGCAGCTCGCCGCCATACTCCGGCTCCAGCCGCCAGTTCCAATCGGTGGGCAACAGCAGCCAGTCCTGCAGATACGAGCCCTTGATCATCCAGACATCGCCGAGGCTGCCAGCAGCGACCAGCGCCCTGGCCTGATGGCAGACCGGGTAGTAGCGCAGGCTGAAGTTGACCGCATTGACCAGGCCGCGCTCATCGGCCAGCCGCACCAGCTCCGCCGACTCGCGGCTGGTCAGCGCCAGCGGCTTTTCGCAGATCACGTGTTTGCCCGCCAGCAGGGCCGCTTTGGCCTGTTCATAGTGCAGATAGTTGGGCGTTGCCAGGTGCACGACCGTGATCGCCGGATCCTCCAGCAGCGCGGTAAACGAGGGATATACCCGCGGCAGGCGCAGGCTGGCCGCTTTGCGCTCAAGCTCGGCGCTATTGGAGCCAACCACGCCCGCCACATTGATGCCGAGCCGGCGCAGGGCTTCGATATGGGCGAGCCCGATAAAGCCAATCCCAACCACGCCTACATTAATTTCGGTCATACGATCTCCCAAAACAGGGTATTCCCTGGATTAAATTGATTGGGTTTGGCTTCTACTGGCGCAAGCCGCGCTCACGCCCGTATACCGCCAGCAGCGCCAGCAGCGTCAGGCCGTAGATAATCTGGCGGGCGGATTCGGGCAGGGTCAGCGCAGTCAGCAGGCTGGTCAAAATCGTCAGCACCAGCGCACCCGCCATCGTGCCCCAGTAGCTGCCCATTCCGCCGGCGATCAGCGTGCCGCCGACCACGACAGCGGCGATTGAGGGCAGGGTGTAGGGCGCGCCGAGGTTCAGAAAGACGTTTTGGGTATAGCCCAGCAGGACCACCCCGCCGAGCGCCGCCAGCATGCTGCTCAGCGCGTAGGTCGCGATCACCACCAGCGGCACCCGCACCCCCGACAGCCGGGCTGTGGTGCGGTTCATGCCGATGGCGAACAGCTGTTTGCCGTAGACCGTGCGCTCCAGCAGGACCCACATCAAGCCGCCCAGCACCAGCCAGAGCAGCACCACGCCAGGAATGCCAAACACCAGCGGCCGCGATACCAGCGCGTTGAGCGCGGGCGCCGGCGCGCCAACCAGCCGACCCTGGGTGATCACTAGAATCAGGCCGCCAACCACGCCGGTCATGCCCAGCGTCATCACCAGCGGCGGCACCCGCAACAGCGTAATCCCAACGCCATTGATCGCGCCGATCAGGGCACCGACCAGCAGGGCCAGCGCCAGCGCCGGCAGCAGCAGCGCATTGCTGCCATTGGCGATCCGAAAGACCAGAATCGCGCCCAGCGTGACCACCGCGCCGACCGAGAGGTCAATGCCCTCGCCGCCGCTGATCACAACCAGCGTCTGGCCGGCCGCCACGATGGCCAGAAAGGCCGCCAGCCGCAAAATATTCAGCGCCAGCGTATAGTTGGCGAAGCCGGGCCGGATCACGCCGCCGAGGGCAAACAGGCCCGCCGCCAGCAGCAGTGCGATCACCACCGGATTGAGGGTGAAGCGTTTCATACGTTCCTCCGCCGAATCAGCGCCCACAGGCCCGGCCCGGCCAGGGCGATCAGGATGATCAGGCTGTTGGCCAGGGTTTGCCACCACGATGGCACGTTGGCAAATGAGATGATCGATCGCATGAATCCCACCACAAACACGCCGATCAGCGAGCCGGCAATGCCGCCATGGCCACCGCTCAGCCGCGTGCCACCTAGCACGACCGCAACAATCGAATCCAGGGTCATTGTGGTGCCGATCAGGGCGTCGCCCGTGCTGTTGCTCAACATCAGCGCGATGCCGGCACACGCGGCCAGCAGACCCGACAGCATGTAGCTGCTCAAGCGAATCAGCGCCACTGGCACGCCGGTGACATAGGCCGCCAGCGGATTGCTGCCGACTGCGTACAAATAGCGCCGATAGCGGGTCTGGCGCACGAGCGCCCACAGGCCCAGCAGCGCCGCCGCGACCCACAAGGTCATTGGAATAGCGAGCGGGTTGCTGCGATACGGCGCGCTCAGGCTCTCGGGCACAAATCCGCCGGGGCTGGGCATAATCGCCAGCGCCGCGCCACCAATCACGAAGCTGGTAGCAAAGGTGGTCACAATCGGCTGCAACCGACCGTAGGCCACACACAGGCCGTTGAGCGCTCCGGCCGCCAGCCCCGCCGCCAGGCCAGCCAGCAGCGCCAGCCCAATCTGCCCGGCCGAGGGATTCTGGCCGAGGGTTTGCACGGCGACCACGTTGGCCAGCGACACAGTTGCGCCAACCGACAGATCAATCCCGCCCGCGAGCACGACGATCGTCTGGCCGGCCGCCAGAATCATCAGCGGCAGATAGGTGCGCAGATTCCCGCTCAGGATGCTCGGCTTGAAGAAGTTGGGCTGCAGCTGCACGTTGACTGCGACCGCCAGCACCAGCAGGATCAGGGCAAACACAAACGATTGCTGCCGCCAGGCTGCGAAGTTCGGACGCTTCAGGGTTCTTTGCATTAGGCTACCTCCGCCTGGGCTGCACTCATGCTGGCGGAGACCAGCGCAGTGCGGGTAAGGGTCGGGCCCTGCAGCGTGGCGCTGATCTGGCCGTCGCGCATGACCAGGACGCGGTCGCACAGCCCGAGCAATTCGTCGTCGTCGCTGCTGTACAGCACAATCGCCACTCCCTGGTTGCGCAGCTCGGTCAAAAGGCGATAAAACTCGCCTTTCGCCCCGACGTCGATGCCTTTGGTCGGATCGTTCAGCAGCAGCACATTTGGATCGCGGAGCAGCCATTTGCCCAGCACAAGTTTTTGGGCGTTGCCGCCGCTGAGACTGCTCGCCGGCGCCCGCAGCGAGTCGCGCACCAGCCGCAGGGTCTTGGCGACCGCTTCGCCGTCGGCATGCGCCTGGCGCATGCGGGTAAACCAGCCGTAGCGCGACCACGAGGGCAGCTGCAGATTCTCCAGAATCGAACGGTTTGCCAGCAGGCCCTCACGGCCGCGATCGCCAGGCACATAGGCCAGGCGCCGCTGCATCGCCTGGTGGGGATGGCGAAAACGCACCGGCGCACCATCAAGGCTGATCGTGCCGCGATAGGGAATGGCGCCGAACAGCGCCAGCAGGACGTCGGGCTGACCCTGGCCGCCCAGGCCGCCCAGCCCCAGAATTTCGCCCGCGTTGATGGTGAGGCTGACCCCATGGAGCGTTCGCGTGTGGATGTTGTCCAGCTCAGCCCGGACAGCTATGGCGCCTGGGTTTGGCGTTGTCGCCTGGCGGGGTGAAACGCCACCTTCGATCATCATTTGCACCAGCGCGGCCTCGCTGGTTTCAGCCGTCGCCACATCGCCAACATAGGCGCCGCTGCGCAGCACGGTGGCCCGATCCGCCAGCCGAAACACTTCTTCCATCCGATGCGACACCATCACAATCGCCATGTCCCGTGCTTTCCAGTCGGCGATCAGCTCGCACAGACGATTCACCTGTTGGGTGTCGAGGCTGGCGGTGGCTTCATCGAGGATGATCAGCCGCGGCTCCCAGGCCAGTGTTTTGAGAATTTCGACGATCTGGCGCTCATCGGGCGGCAGGTCGCCAACCGCTGTGTCTGGCTGCAGCCCAGGCTGGATCGTGCCGCGAAAAAGCTCCAGCAGGGCAGTGGTACGTCGGGTGATCGCGCGGGTATCGACGCGGCCCAGCCTGGTTGGCTCGTGGGCCAGCCAGATATTTTCCGCCACCGTCAGGTCGGGGATCAGGCTCAGCTCCTGATACACTGCGGCAATGCCGTGGGCGCGGGCCATCTGGGGTGAGGAAAAGCGAATCGGCTGGCCATCGAGGAGTAGCTGCCCGGCATCGGGGGCAACTACTCCGGTGATAATTTTACTGAGGGTGCTTTTGCCACTGCCATTGGCCCCCATCAGCGCCAGCACTTCCCCCGAGCGGACGCTGAGGTTGCCATCGGCCAGCGCGACCACCCCGCCATAGCGCTTGATGACGTGCGTGGCGCTGAAGGTGATGTTCATGCCTGCTCCTATTTGAAATAGGCTTTTGCTTCGGCTTCGCTGATCATGCCATCCATCACATATGAAGCGGGCTGGTCTTTGATTTTAGCGAATTCAGCGGCAAAGTTGTCCTGGCTGACAAAGCCTGGGATCGGAACATACACCGAGTTGCCATAGGGGCCGACGAGCGTGCCATCTTTGAACTGGCGACCTTGCAGCAGCTCAACCGCCACACGTAGACCGCTGGCGCCGACACCTGGCGGGTTGATCACGCCGTAGGAGGTGAAATCAGAGCGGGTGCCGGCGATGGTGTTCCACAGCTGCATATACCCGGCGCGGGCCTCGCCCACAATCAGCGGCCATTTGGCCGGATTGGCGGTTTGCACGGCCTGGAGGACGCCCTGGGCCATGCCATCCTGGGTCCAGACGGCATCGATGTTGGGCTGTGATGCCAGCAGATTCGACATCACCTGCTGTCCGGTGGCTTGATCCCAGTTGGCGTTGCCAACATTCAGCACTTTGATGTCAGGATATTTGGACAGCACTTCTTTCACGCCATTGTAGCGCGCTTCGTTGGCCGGGTGACCGGCGATACCATTGATAATCACAATCTCGCCTTTGCCGCCCAGGCTATCAGCCATCCATTGGGCGCTCATACGGGCCCACGCGGTCTGATCGATCACCACATTGACCGCTTTCGGTGCAGAGATCTCCTGATCCACGGCGATGACGACGATCCCGGCGTCGGTCGCTTCCTGAATCACGCTATTGAGGGCAGTCTGTGAGTTGGGGTTGATGATGATCGCATCGACATCACGGTTGATCAAGTTGCGAATTTGTTGCGTTTGGCCTTGCACATCGACGTCGGCGCTTTCCACGATCAGGTCGGTGGTCAGGCCGGCGGCTTTGTACTCGGCATTGACGCGCTGTAGCTCGCTCAGCATCTGGGTGCGCCACTCGCTGCCAACAAAGCCATTAGAGATGCCGATGGTGAATGGTTTGCTGGCGCCGCCAGCGGCTGGTGCCGCCGTTGAGTCGGCGCCACCAGTCGCCGGTGCCGCTGTTGAGTCGGCGCCGCCACAGGCAGCCAGAACAAATGTAAAGAGAACCAGAAGCGTCGTGAAGGAAAAAAACGACCGTCGAGCGGAGTGGGCGGGTGCCTCATTGCGAATAACCATTGGAAGGACTCCTTCTTTGGATAATGGTTGACCGGCATTGACCAACGATGTCTCGGCTGAGCTGAACGCTGAGGAAGAACGCATGGATTGGCGGGATAGCTCTGGCGATCTGAGCAATAGCCATTCGTAGCAGACTTTTGTATTATTTTGAAGCAAGTTGTGACGTTCGTAAAATAATAGCAGACTTATAATTCAATGTCAAGTACATATTTCATGAATCGTTATTGACATTACACTGATGAATGTTATTATTTCAAAAAATAAAATAAGTTTACCGAGAAAGGCCCAGCGCGTGAACAATCCAACCCTTGAATCGCTTAATCTTCCCACCGATGAAGCCGCTGTTGTCGACGCGATCCGCCAACGTGGAGCGTTGTCGCGCACCGATCTCGCCACCATCAGCGGCTACTCGCGCGCCAAAATGACCGCCGTGGCCGGAAACCTGATTGAAAAAGGCATTCTTGTCGAAATCGGCGCTGGCGAGTCGCAGGGCGGACGCCGACCGCGCCTGCTTAACTTTAACGCCAATCAAGGCTATATCGCCGGGGTAGACCTGGGCGCAACCAGTGTCGATGTGGCGGTTGCCGACCTCACCGGGAAAATCCTGGCCCGCCACAGTGAGGCGGCCGATGTGCACGCCGGCCCGCAGGTTGTACTGGGGCGGATCACGGCGATCATCGCCGAGCTGCTGGCGCAAGCTGAACTGCGCACCGCCCAGCTCACCGCCATCGGGCTCGGCGTGCCGGGGCCGGTCGAATTCACCAGCGGCCGGCTGATTGCGCCTCCGCTGATGCCGGAATGGGATGGCTTTCCCATTCCGGCGACCCTGCGAGCGGCCTTTCCCAACAGCCGGGTGATTGTGGACAACGATGCGAATGTGATGGCGCTGGGCGAGCTGGTGAGCGGCACCGGCGTGGGGGTGGAGCACTTCTTTCTGGTCAAGATTGGCACCGGCATTGGGGCGGGAATTATCTGCAATGGCGCCGTGTTTCGCGGAAGCGATGGCTGTGCGGGCGACATCGGGCATATCTGTGTCGATCGGGCCGGGCCGGTGTGTCGCTGCGGCAACGTTGGCTGTCTGGAAACCATCGCCGCCGGACCGGCCCTGGCCGAACGGGCTGCCGAGCGCGCCCGCAACGGCCAGAGCCCGAAGCTGGCTCAACGCCTGGCCGCGCAGGGCTATCTGCTGGCGGAAGATGTCGGCGCCGCCGCAGCCGCAGGCGACCGCGTGGCCCTGGAACTCATTCAAGAGAGCGGGCGCTTGATCGGCGAGGCTCTGGCCGGGCTGGTCAACTTCTTCAACCCGCGCCTGATCGTTATCGCTGGCGGCGTCAGCGGCATCGGCCATCAACTGCTGGCCTCAATCAAACAAGCGGTGCTGCATCGCTCGCTGCCGCTGGCGACCAAAGGCCTGCGGATTGATTATGCGGCCTTGGGCATGGATGCCGGGGTGCGCGGGGCATTGGCGCTGGCCAGCAAGCACGCCTTTGGGGCAACAGCCGGCGAGGCCAGCGCACCAGCGCCCCGCTAGATCTTCGCGCCCGCCCTGGTATGAATAGTGCAGGTTGTTGGGGAATTCATCCGTGGAGCATTCGCTACGCAAGGAGGGGATATGGAGTACACAGCCCTTGGACGGACCGGTTTACAGGTTAGTCGGCTATGCCTTGGCACCATGAATTTTGGGCCAGAGACCAGCGAGGCCGACAGCTTTGCGATTATGGATCAGGCGCTGGAGCTGGGGATTAACTTTTTTGACACCGCCAATGTCTATGGCGGGAAGCTGGGCCCGGGCGTTACCGAGCAGATCATCGGGCGTTGGCTAGCCCAGGGCGGCGGACGGCGTGAGCAGATCGTCCTGGCGACCAAGGTCTATGGCAAGGTTGGCGAGCGGCCGAATGAGCACGGGCTTTCCGCCTACCATATTCGCAAAGCCTGCGAGGACAGCCTGCGTCGCCTCCAGACCGACCATATTGATCTCTACCAGATGCACCATATCGAGCGCACGACGCCGTGGGAGGAGATCTGGCAGGCTATGGAGCAGCTGGTTCGCGAGGGCAAGGTTGTGTACGTGGGCAGCAGCAACTTTGCCGGCTGGGATATTGCCACGGCGCAAAATTTGGCCCAATCACGGCATTTTATGGGGCTGGTGTCCGAACAAAGCTTGTACAATCTGAACGCCCGGATGATTGAGCTGGAGGTTATCCCCGCCTGCCGGCATTATGGGCTGGGGCTGATTCCCTGGAGCCCGCTTGCCGGCGGACTGCTTGGCGGCGCACTGCAGAAGGTCAACGCTGGCCGGCGCGCCTCCGAGCGGATCCAAAAGGCCATCGAGGACTCCCGCCCGCAGCTCGAAGCGTATGAGGCGCTGTGTGAGGAGCTGGGCGAAA
>JACCRK010000156.1 GCA_013813565.1 Herpetosiphonaceae bacterium | reverse complement strand
GGGCTGAATAGGGCGGCGGCGTAGGACTTTACCCGCACCCGCTGGCGGTTGATGCTGACCTGATATTCGACAAACTCGCCGCGGTAGACCCGCTCCTCGACCGTCCCGGCCAGCGTGTTGGGGCCGGCCTCCGCGACCAGCCGCAGGTTCTCCGGGCGGATGGCGAAGGTCGCCGGGCGGGCCGCCGCGCTATGCACCGCAACCTGGAGCACCCCCAGCGCCGAGTGGTGCCGGTCGCCATCGAGCCGGCCCGCCAGCAGCAGCGAGACCCCGACGAACCGGGCTGCCGCGCTGGTTGGCGGGCGGCTGAAGATCGCCTCGGGCGGCCCGTAGGCGGCGATCCGGCCATCAAGCAGCACGGCGGTGCGGTCGGAAAGCGCGATCGCCTCGCTCAGATCGTGGGTCACCAGCACGGTCGTGATCTTAAACTCGCGCTGGATCCGCCGGATCACGCTTTGCAGGGTGCGGCGGATGGCCGGGTCGAGGTTGCTCAGCGGCTCATCGAGCATCAGCACCCGCGGCTGCACCACCAGCGCCCGCGCCAGGGCCACCCGCTGCTGCTGGCCGCCGGAAAGCTGCTGCGGATAGCGGCGCTCGATCCCCGGCAGCTCAACCAGATCGAGCATCGCGCCGACCTGGCGGCGAATCTCGGCTTTGGCGACGTGGCGGGCGCGCAGCCCAAAGGCGATGTTGTCGGCGACGTTGAGGAACGGGAACAGATAGGCGTTCTGGAACATCAGCACTGTGTTGCGCCGGTGGGCCGGCAGCCGCAAAATCGAGACGCCATCGAGGCAGATATCCCCCTGGTCGGGCGGCTCGATCCCGGCGATCAGCTTGAGGATCGTCGATTTCCCCGAGCCGGATGGCCCCAGCAGGGCGATCAGCGCACCGGATGGCGCTTCAAGCGTTATGTCATCTAAAACCTTGGTGCGGCCGAAGCTTTTATGGATGTGCGACAGGCTAATCGTTGTCATGGGTGGAGCAATTCCTCGCTGTGGCCGCGCCCGGCAGCCAGATAGCGCGCGCTCAGCGCAATAATCAGCACCAGCGGCGCGACAAAGATCAGCGCTAAAACTGCGGTGGTGGTCGGGTTGCCGCCGGAGACCGTGGCAAACAGCAGGATGGGCAGCGTCACCACCTGGCCGCCGCCGATCAGGAACGTCAGCACATACTGGCTCCACGAGATCAGAAAGGCAAACAGGGCGGTGACCACCAGGCCGGGAAAGATCAGCGGCAGGGTCACGCGGCTGAAGGTGCGCCAGCGGTTGGCGCCGAGCACCTGGGCCTGCTGCTCGTAGGTCGGGTCGTAGCGGGCGAACACGCCGCCGAGCGTCATCACGGTGTAGGGCAGCACCGGGATGAGATGCACCAGCGCTACGCCGAGCAGCGTCCCATTCAGATTCAGGCGCAGAAACACAATGTTCAGCCCGATCCCGGTCGCCACCGAGGGCACAACGGTTGGCAGAAACAGCAGCCCGTAGACCAGCGCCTTGCTGCGCTGCAGATGAAGCTCCAGCGCCCGCGCCGCCGGATAGGCCACGATCAGCGAGAGCAGGCTGACGATCAGCGCCACCAGCGTGCTGTTGAGCAGGGCGGTGCGGGTGCGCGGCTGCGTGAGCTGGCTGAGCAGCGGCTGCAGCGTCCACTCGCTCGGCAGCAGGGCCGGGTAGAACCAGCGCCGCGAAAAGGCGTACAGAAAAAAGATGCCGACCGGCGCCAGCAAAAGCAGCAGCAGCGCCAGCCAGGCCAGCCGTCGGGCAAGCGCTGATCTCACGTTGCGCTCCAGCGGCGGCGCAGCCGCAGCGCCAGTCCGACCACCACCAGCACCACCAGCGCCATCAGCACACTGATCGCCATGCCCTCGGCGCGGGCGCGCAGGTCGGGGTTGAGGAAAAAGTCCAGCGCCAGCACCGACAGCATCTCGGGGAAGCGCACGCCAAGCAGCGCGGGCACCTCGTAGGCGCCGAAGATAAACGCAAAGACCAGCAGCGATCCGGCCAGCAGCGCCGGCGCAACCAGCGGCAGCGTGACGTAGCGAATCCGCTGCCAGCGGCTGGCACCGAGATTCTCGGCCACCAGGCCGTACTCGGCCGGCTGGGTGCGCACCACCGCCAGCAGCATCAGCAGCAGAAACGGCGTCTCCTTGCCAATGTAGGCCAGGATAATCCCCAGCCCAAAGCGGTCGCGCACCAGCACCGGAAACGCGGCCGGGCCGTCGATCAGCCCGAGGGCGGCGGCGATGCGGGCCAGCAAGCCACTCTGGGCCAGCAGCAGGCTCAGCCCAATCGCCCAGACAAGGTGCGGAAAGGCCAGGTTGAGGTTGAGCAGGGTGGTGGTCCGCCGAGCTGGGCGGCGGCGCTCGTCCAGACCGGCCACCACCAGCAGCGCCAGCAGCGCCGAGAGCAGCGTCGCCGCCCCGCTCACCCACAGCGAGAACCCCAGCGCCCGCCAGAACTCCGGTGCGTGGTCGGGGCCGGCCAGGACATTGCGGTAGGCATCCAGCGAGATCGCCCGCTGGCCGAGGAAGGGCAGCCAGCCGAGGCTCTGGCCGACGCCGTACACGATGCTCGCCCCAAACAGCAGGCCGATCAGGGCCAGAGCCGGGGCGAGCGCGAGCCAGGTTGTGGCGCGGCGAAACATAGGCACTCAGCAATCTTCAGTGGTCAGTGATTAGTGGTCAGTGATTAGTGGTCAGTGATTAGTGGTCAGTGATTAGTGGTCAGTGATTAGTGGTCAG
>JACCRK010000146.1 GCA_013813565.1 Herpetosiphonaceae bacterium | reverse complement strand
TGGCTGACATCTCGCGATCCGGGTGGCCGGGCGGCTGTGGCAGGCGCCGCAGCACCCGCAGGGCCTGCTCGATCGCCTTCTCGCCAACGCTCAGCGGCTCCAGCAGCACCCCGATCTCGCGCAGCTCTGCCGGTAGGGGCACAAGATACTCGGCGCCATCGACGACATACTCGGTCATAAACCCGTTAAGCTGCTTGATGCCGTGCTCGATATAGTCGCCGGTGGTGCAGAAATCCACCGCGCCGTGCAGGCACGACGGGCAGCGCCCGCAGCCCCGCCGCACGGTGGCCACCACCAGATCGCCCTCGCGAAAGCCCTGCACCCCGGCGCCAACCGCCGCGATCTGCCCCAGCATCTCGTGGCCGATGATCAGGTGCTCGACATCGGGTGGCGCCTCGCCAAGCTCGCCGTGGGCGATCTCGCGGTCGGTGCCACAGACTCCGACCTGGAGAATTTTCAGCAGCACCTGGTCGGGCTGCTGCACGGCTGGCCGGGCCACATCCAGCAGCTCCAGGCGATTGGTTTTCGGAATAATTCCAACTGCACGCATTCCTTATCCTCCTTTGCCTGGCCGCTGAACGCGATATCCCAGGCTCATCAGGGCGATCTCCAGGCCGCGCTGCATGGTTGGCGCGGTCCGAATTGCGCTCAGGTCCAGCCCAAGCTGCACCACCGTCTGAGCAATCTCCGGGCCGATACCGACCAGCAGACACTGACAGCCAAGCAGCGTCGCCGCCTGCATCATCTGGATCAGGTAGTTGGCCACCTGGGTATCGACGATCGGCACGCCGGTGATATCGATAATTGCGAATGCGGCGCGCTGGCGGGTGATCGCGGTCAGCAGGGCCTCGGTCAGCCGGGACGAGCGGTGGCTGTCGACGGCGCCGACAATCGGCGCGCTCAGCACCCCATCCCACAGCGTCACCACCGGCACCGACAGCTCCTCGATCAGGCGGCCCTGGGCGGCGAGACTGTCGTTGGCCTCGCGTAGCGCCGCCATGGCCTGGTTTTGCTCGGTGACATCGCGGGCAATACTTAGCGCTACTGCATGCTCGGGTGTCCACTCCACCTGATACACGGTCGATACAAAATCGCGCAGCGTGCCATCGCCGACGGGAATAGTTGTCGTATACATCGTTATAGGCGCGCCATCTTCCAGAACTGGTCGCCAATAGCCTCGAAACACCGGTATAAGCTGTGGTAACTTCTGGAAGTATTCCTCTAGCGTCAGGCCCAAGGATTGGCGAAAATCAGCGTAGCCAGCCTGAGCCGCCTGATTCAGAGGATACACGCGAATTATTATGGCGGCGCCCTGGCCAGTCCGTTCCAGGATGTGCATTGGTATATCGGACGCTGCGATGACAGCTTCAAGATCGATATGGTCAAACTGTTGCATCATTTACCTCGAATTACGCTAAGCGAGACGTTGTGCAGAAACCGCCAGCGGGATGATCCGGGACACCTACTCTTCTGAGTAGCGCTCCTCCTGCCAGGGGTCGGCGTGGTTGTTGTAGCCATAGCGCTCCCAGAAGCCCAGCCGATCGCGCGCCATAAATTCCAGGCCGCGCAGCCACTTGGCGCTCTTCCAGAAGTATTTTTTGGGCACGAAAAGCCGCAGCGGGTAGCCGTGGTCGGGGGTCAGCTCCACGCCATCATACTTGTAGGCCAGCATGACATCATCATCCAGCAGCACCTCCAGCGGCACATTGGCGGTGTAGCCCGCCTCCGAGTGGGCCAGCACAAACTGGGCGCCGGGGTTGAGCGGCGGAATATGTTTCAGCAGCTCTTTGAAGGCGACGCCGCTCCAGGTGGTGCCAAGCTTGCTCCAGCGGGTGACGCAGTGAAGATCGATGTTCTCCAGGGTGACGGTCGGCAGGCTGCGGAACTCGCTGTAGGAAAACGTTTTGGGCGCCTCAAGCTCGCCAAACACCCGAAAATCCCAGGTCTGCTCCAGGTCGGGGTAGCTGGGCACGTCGCCGTAGTGGAGCACCGGGAATTTGTCGGTGACATACTGGCCGGGCGGCACCCGGTCGGCCATATTCTCCGGGGTGCGATCATGCTTTTTTTTGAAGGCTTCAAACATAGACATTCTCCTCGCTGATGCAGATAGCGTGTTTCATTGTAGCACCGCTGTTCCAAAGCAGAAAACAGCGCTGGTCGTCCGTCAAAACAAGCATACGTAGTGGGTATCTCCGTTGGCTGAGCCTGTCGAAGCCCACCAGTTTGGCTTCCACAGGCTTAGCCATCGCCACGCCCACGCCCAGGGCTGGGCGCAAAATCGGTCTTTGAGAGGGTGTCAGGCCTAACGCAACTCCCTACAATGGCATGAAATGATCTTATTCTCAAACAAGGAGCTGTATGCAGCCAACGCAATCCGGGATGGCCAAGGTCAATGGAACGCAACTGTACTACGAAGTGTGGGGCGCCGGGCCGCCGCTGGTGCTGGTCCACGCTGGCATCGCCGATGGGCGGATGTGGGAGGATCAGATGAGCGCTTTCGCCGCCCACTATCAGGTGATTCGTTTCGATCAGCGTGGTTTTGGCCGCTCGGCGGCGGCGTCCGGCACATTTGCCCGCCACGAGGATGTCCACGCCCTGCTGGAGCACCTGGGGATCCGCCAGGCCCATCTGCTGGGCTGCTCGATGGGCGGGCGGCAGCTGCTGGACTACGCCCTGGTCTACCCCGAACAGGTGCTATCGCTGACGACGGTGTGTAGCGGGCCGTCGGGCTTCTCGATCGATGCGCCGCGCCCGCGCCAGGCCGACGATCTGAATGCGGCCTACGAAGCCGGCGACGCCGAGCGAGCCGCGTGGCTGGAGGTCGAGATCTGGGTCGATGGGCCGGATCGCACCCCCGACCAGGTGCCTGCGCCGATCCGCAGCGCCGTGTATGCGATGAACCTGCAGGCGATTCGCAACGAGCTGAGCGGCGAGGCCGACGAGCAGGGGCTGGAGCCGCCGGCGGTCGATCGGCTTCGCACGATTGCCGCGCCGACGCTGGTGATCATTGGCGACCTGGATAATGTCGCCGCGGTCGCCGGATCAAAACATATCGCCAGCAACATCCCCAACGCCCGCCAGGTCGTGATGGCCGGGACCGCCCACATGCCCAATCTGGAGCGGCCCGCCGAGTTCAATCAGCACGTGCTGGAGTTTCTGGCCACGCTCTGAGTGGGAAATGCATTGACCGCTAAAACAGATCCAGCCCAGGTGAAAGCCTGGGCTGGATCTGTTTTAGGGTTGCGCTCCGAGCTACTTCAGCTCGCGAGAGGAGAAGCCGAGGATCCGCCGGGCGATGATCAAGCGATTGATCTGGCCGGTGCCCTCGAAGATGTCGTTGATCTTGGCATCGCGCATCCACTTCTCGATCAGCAGCTCGCGGGAGTAGCCCAGCGGGCCGAGCATCTCGACGGCCTTCTGGGTGATCAGGGTGGCGGCCTCGCCGGCCTTGACCTTGCAGACCGACGCCTCGACCGTGTTCGGCTCGCCCATATCCATCAGCCAGGCGGCCTTCTGGGTGAGCAGCCAGGCCGCGCGATGCTGGGCCTCCAGATCGAGGAAGTCGCGCTCGACGGCGCTCATATCGTGGTAGGGCACATCGCTGCGCAGCTCGTAGCCAGCCTCAAGCAGCTTCGCGTGGAGCAGCTCCAGGGTGGCGCGGGTGATCCCCAGAGCCGAGGCGGCCACCGCCGGGCGGGTCGCATCGAAGGTTTTCATCGCTCCCTGGAAGCCTTTTGGCCCGCCTGGCTGCGCCGCCTGCTCGGCGGTGACGACCTCGGTGCTGCCGAGCACGTTGCTCAGCGGAATGCGGCAGTCGGTGAAGACGATCGCGGCGGTGTCGCTGGCCCGAATGCCGAGCTTGTGCTCCAGCTTGGCCACCTTCATGCCGGGCGTGCCTGCCTCAACCACAAAGGCCCGCATGCCGGCGCGGCCGGCCTTCGGATCGATGGTGGCCCAAACCACCACCAGCCCCGCGGATTCCTCCAGCGAGAGCCGACCGGCGGTGCAGTAGATCTTCTCGCCGTTCAGGACCCACTCGTCGCCAGCGCGCACGGCGGTGGTGCGAATCGCCGAGGTGTCCGAGCCGGCCTGTGACTCGGTCATCGCCATCGAGCCCCAGACCGGTTTCTCGCTCTCGCGAAAGCGGGCCAGGAAGCGCTGTTTTTGCTCGGTGGTGCCAGCCGCCGCAATCGCCGCCGCCCCCAGCCCGCCACCAGGCGCGGCCAGGTAGATCCCGGCATCGCCCCAGGAGAGCGCTTCGATCAGGTGGATCATGGTCATGTTGCCGATCGGCGTGCGCTTGGGCTTGTCGCCAGAGTCGCCGTTCTTGGGCTTGCTCTCGCCGGCGCCGAACATTGGGTTGGCGCGCATCACTGGCCAGAGGCCGTTGATGAAATCCCACGGAATGTCGTGCTCGTGCTCATCAAAGTGACGTGAGACCGGCCGCATCATGTGCTCGGCCACCATCAGGGCGGCGGATTGCTGGGTTGCAATCGCTTCGGGAAGATTAAATTCTATCGCCATAGCTCACCTCCGGGTTGATAAGGTTAAACAATTGCCAGGCCATCGAAGGTGGCGAAGCCACGGGCGTTGCGCAGCCACAGCTCAACCGGAAACTCGCGGATGTAACCGTGGCCGCCAAGGATCTGGACTGCTCGGTCGGTGACCATCAGCACGGTCTTGTCGGCGGTGCGCTTGGCCAGCAATGCCGCCCGCAGCGCATCCTCGCCCTGGTCGAGCTTCCAGGCAGCCTCCCAGGTCATCAGGCGGGTGCCATCGATCTCAACCAGCATTTCGGCCAGCATAAAGGCGATCGACTGGCGCTGCCCAATCGCCTCGCCAAAGGCCTGGCGATTGCGCGCATAGTCCAGCGCGTACTCGTAGGCGCCGCGGGCAACTCCAACCGCCAGCGCGGCCAGCGCCACCTGCGAGCGGGCGTACAGCACATCGAAGTTGATGCCGGCGGCGCCGCCAAGCTTGCCCTCGCCGCCAACCGTGACGTTTTCCAGGCTCAGGCGGCCAAGATCGAGCGCGCGCACGCCCATGAGCTTCTCGCGCTCGCCGACGCTAACGCCGCTGGCGCTGACCGGGACGATAAAGGCCTGGGTTTTCCCAGCCTCGTTGGCATAGACCAGCACGTGTTCGGCGCTGCTGGCCAGCGGCACATAGGCCTTGACCCCGTTCAGCACATAGCCGTCGCCGCTGGCCGTGGCGGTGGTCTGGAGCTGGCGCGGGTTGAAGCGAATGGTCGGCTCGAGCATGGCGGCGGTGGCGTTGGGATAGGTCTCATCACTGAACCGGGCCAGCCACTCCTGCTTCTGCTCCTCGGTGCCGGCCGCCAGAATTGGCAGGGCGAAGGTCGCCGGGGCCTCGAGCGCCAGGGCGGTGGAGAGATCGCCCCAGCCTAGCTCTTCGAGGGCCAGCGCTCCGGTGACGGCCGAAAGCTCGCCAAATCCACCGTAGGCCTCGGGGATGGATGCGCCAACCAGGCCCAGCTCCCAGCCTTTGGCCAGCAGGTCGGCCGGCAGCTCGCCATCTTCGTCGGCGTCACGAAAAACTTTGCGCAGGCGATCTTTGGCGTAGCGTTTGAGCGTGTCAACAATCAAAGATTGTTCTTCGGTCGGGGAAAAAGAAATCATTGTTGTGTTCCTTTTGGAGTACATCAGAAGTCGGCCAGCCGGCCAATGCCGCTGGATGGTAAGCTTGTGATGTTACATGAGTCCGCCGAGCTTCATCAGGAAGTTCATATCGCCTTTAAACTTCAGCTTGCCGGTCATAAATGCCATCTGGCTGTTGAGCTCGCCTTTAAGGATTTTGGCATAGTCTTCGGCTTTCATCATCAGGGTTACTTCGGGGGTTTCGGTGCTGTTGAAGACGGTGGTGGAGTTGACGACGCTGCTGTCATCGGTGGTCAGCTCAAGGTTGAACTTGCCCTTGGTGGCCTGAATCTTCTCCAGACGGCTGAAGGTCATCTTGTCGGGGCTGACCAGCGCGTTGGTGCCGGGGACTTCTTCGTTGATCATGGCGCGCCAGGCGGCCTCATTCATCGAGATCAGGACCAGTGGGTTTTCCACGCTGCCGGGTACAACTTCTGACGCGCCAACGCTGAATTTCGTGGCATACAGGATGCCATCAATGTCATATTGCACTGCATATTCGCCATCGCTGATCCCACCCTGGGCGGCCAATAGTTCCGGCAATACGGTCGCAATGTAGTCTTGGACGCTGATCGTTTCCATGTTCTCTGCCATCGAGGTGTGCTCCTTTGCATGTGATGTAGCTAACAATTGTGGGGACATCAGCATTTATGACATGCTGCGTCATTTATTATAGCTATATCTTGACGCGATGCAATGTTGCAACAAATTTCACAGAGTTGCCGCTACCTGCGGCGTAGAAGACAAGAGGCCAAACCTTATTGCATGGAAGGAGATAGGGTATGTCTGGATCTGACTTTCCCACTCAGCTGCCCCGCTACGACCTCCCGCTCATTGGTCGTGACCTGGAGGCTCAGGATATTCTTGAGCGGCTGCGCCAGCCTGAGGTGCGCTGGCTACCTTTGGGCGGCTCAAGCGGCGCCGCCGCGCTGGCGGAAGCCCTGTCCGCCGGCACCCAGACCGCGATCGATGCGGTGATCGACGAGATTTTGGGCGGGCCGGAGGCACCGCTCACGTGAGCGCGGTCTGGCAGGTCGTGGCTGGCACCATTCAGCGCGGCC
>JACCRK010000129.1 GCA_013813565.1 Herpetosiphonaceae bacterium | reverse complement strand
ACCATGCCCTGTATGTGGCCAAGCGCGCCGGACGGAATAAAACCCGCGCCTTTAAGGCCTGAGCGAAACGAGGGGCATGAGGAGCTTTCCAGGCCCATCGCAGCCGCAACGCATGGTCAAATGATCGGGTGGATCCTAACCCCTGACCCAGCTACAGATCAAGCTGGGCGGCGAGATCGGGGTTGTGCCACAGGCCAACATCGAGCAGCACGGCGGCGGCCCCAGCCTGGCGCACGGCCTGGGCTTCAGCGCGGGTGGCGGCGCCGGCAAGCAGTGGCTTGTCGGTCAGGCTGGCGATCGTGCGGGTCCCGGCCAGCAGCGTCGGATGGGCCGCCGGGCCAACAATCCGGCCCTCGGCCAGCCCCGCCGCCCCAGCCACCCCGCGACTTCCACGCCCGAGAACCAGCGCATCAACCGCGCTCAGGGCCGCGATCAGCGCTGGCAGTGGCGGCCCATCCAGGGCGATCTCGGCCAGCAGCGGCTTGCGCCAGTCGCGCCGGGCGGCGGCCACCAGCTCCTGGGCGGCGTTCGCTGCCACGACTGCGGTCATGTCGAGCAGCAGCGCCTGGTGGGCCTCGTGATCAAGCTCGGCCAGCATTGCCCGGATTTGCTGCGCCGACTCGGCGTGGATCGCGACCACGACCGGCCGCTTTAGCTCCGCCCAGCGGGCCAGATCGCGGCGCGCCTGGCTGATGCTGCGTCCGCCAGCGGGCCAGAGCACGCCGGCTGGGGTCTCCTGCCACTGGGCGCTGGGCTGGGCGACCGACCAGAGAAGATCGCTGACGATCGCGCCGACGCCCTCGCTCGCCGCCAGCCGCTCGATCCCGGCGCCACGTAATCCGGCGCGGGCCACGCAGGGCCAGCGCAGCGGGAGACTGTAGGGATTATGTGGCGCAAGATCAAACATCGGGGCCTTTCGCTAGCGCAAAATCAAATATTGCCGGCGGAACCGGCTCAATTGACAGATCTGGTGGAGACAGCTCCGTGGGAGCCATTCAGGCGCATCGCCTGGCGGACCCCGCTTTGCAGGTCGGCACAAATCTCCAGCTCTTTGAGATGCAGGCCCAGGCTGACAATCGTCTCGGCGATCTCCGGGCGAATGCCAACCAGGATACTTTGGGCGCCGAGCAGCCGAATCGACCGCGTCGTCTGAATCAATGCCTGAGCGGTGTGGGTATCGATCACTGGCACGCCGGTGATATCCATAATCACGACCCGCGCCCGATGGGTGTCGATCGCCGCCAGGATGGCGCTGGTCATCGCGGCAGCGCGCTGGTGATCGAGCTCGCCGATCAGCGGCATGATCAGAATGCCCTCCAGCACCGGCACGACCGGAATCGAAAGGCCGCGAATAATCGTCTCGAGCTGTTCGCGCGCCTGCGTCGAGTCCTGCAGATTTTTCAGCAGCAGGCTACGCTCCTGCAACGTCTGCTCCAGAGCGGCCGTGCGCTCGGAGACCCGCTGCTCCAGGCCGGACTGATTTTGCCGAACCTGCTCGGTCATGGTATTGAACGAGTGGGCCAGCTGGCTGATCTCATCGTGGCCCTGCACATTGACGGGAACAGACAGATCTCCGCTGGCGATGCGGCGGGCGCCCGCGGTCAGCGCCGAGATTGGCCCGGCGATATTGGTGGCAGCGTACAGGCCGATCATCGCGGCCAGAACTGCAGTGATCAGCGTCGTAATCAGGCTCAGATTAGTGACCTCGCGCGATCCAGCAAAGGCCTCATCAACATCGACCTCGGCCAGCAGCCCGGCCTCAAGCTGTGGCACCCAGCGGTAGACCCCAACCACCTGCTGGGGTGGGGAGCGATAGTCGGCGTAGATCGCTGCGCCATTTTGCCCGGCCAGGGACTGATCGATCCCCTGGCTATGGTAGCTTTGCTGCATCACATTGCCGGGAAACCGGCTGGGCGTGAGCAGATAGTTGCTCTCCAGGCTGACCAGATAGGTCTCGCCGCTCTCGCCGAGGCCGCTGCGCTCCAACATAATATCGGCGAGCACCTGCAGATTGAGCTGTCCCGCCACCACCCCGATCGTTGCGCCGCTGGCATCGCGCAGGGGATACGAGACCACCACCTGCAGATCGCTGGTGCCCACGCCATAGTAGGGTGGCTCGGTGTGCGGCTTGATCAGGCTTTGCTCAAAGTAGGGCTGCAAGCGTACGGTTTTGCCGATCTGGGCATCGTCCGAGGCGGCCAGAATTCGACCATCGGGGGCATAGAAAAAGATCAGCGAGTAGTGCAGGTTGGAGGCGGCGCTGTCGGACTGGGCCGCTACAATTGATCGGAAGGTCTGGTTCAGCGGCGCGGCGGCCTGGGCGGGGTTGGCGAGCAGCGTCTGTAGCTCAGTGTTCAATGGCTCGACGGCCAGCACCTGCAGGGCGGTCAGATTATCGTTGAGCCAGCGCTCGATCTGCGACTGCTTCAGCTGCACCACCGACTCAAGCTGATTGACGGTCTGGCGCTGGGACTGACGGCCGATCAGATACAGCGTCAGCGGCTCGATCACCAGCAGCGGAATGATCGCAACCCCGATTAAAAGCCCAATCAGGCGCCAGCGAATGCGGTGGCGCCTGGGAACGGTGGTGGGTGAACTGGACTGGCTTGGTTCGCTCAGCGGTTGTAGTGTATCAGCCATGGGGCTATTGACCGTAGGCACGATTGATGAAGCTCAAATCATAGGCTTTCGTAACATCAATCGGGGCGGCGATCAGCTGCTGATCGAGCAGGATTTGCTGGGTATTCTCCCAGACTTTGGCGCTCATCATGGCGGGCTGGCTGCCGGCTGGCTTGATCAGCGGCACCGAGGCCAGCATCCCCGCCTCCTGCAAGGCCTGGAGCTGTGGCGGCATGGTGGCGCCATAGTCGCTCACGACCTGTTTGGCGGCCTCCTGCGGGTGATCGATGCTCCACTGTAGGCCTTGGGACAGGGCTTTGACAAACGTTTCAACCGCAGCAGGGTTCTCGGCGATCATCTTCTCGGTGGTAAACACAACATTGCTGTAGAGGTCAATCCCGTAGTCGCTAAGCAGCAGCACATTGATATCGTCGCGCTGGGCCCGCGCCTGGGTGGCCTCGTGGGTAATAAATGCGTGGAGAGCATCGATTTTATTATCGAAGAGATCCTGGACCGCATTCTCCGGCAGCACCGCGATCTCGTTGATCCCACTGGTGTCAATGGTTTCGGCCTTCAGCAGCGCCTGATAGCTGACATAGACCGTCGTACCGGGCGGCGCGATCCCGATCCGCTTGCCGGCAAGATCCTGGGGCCGCTGAATATTCGCGGATTTGAGCGAGATCAGGGCCACCGGGCTGCGCTGGTATATGGTAGCGATGGCGACCACTGGCATGCCCTCAGCCCGGGCGCGCAGAACAATATCGGCGCCGGCAACCCCAAAGTCGGCCTGGCCGCTGACAACCTGCGCCACTGGATTGATATACTGGCCCTTGTCATCAAAGCCGCCGCCATCAATCCGGAGCGTCATCCTGGCCTGGGAGCCAATGTTCTGGTGATTGATCGCATAGATCCCAGCAAACTCAATGCTGTGCAGCCACGAGAGCTGAATGCTGGTCTCAAGCGGTGTCGACGTGGGGACGGCGGTTGGCGCCGCACCCGTGCCACACGCGGTCAGTACAATCAAACCCAACGCGAGAAGACCTCGCACGATCGATCGATGGCGCATACACTATCTCCTTACTGGCATGAAACAAGAGATTCTATCCCCCATAGGTGTTAGAGTATAACCCAACCACAGCAGCTAACCATATAGTTCTATTGCACTACTCGACCCCATTACTTAAGCGTTATTAATAGACCATTTCGTAGGTTTAGAACGATCTCACTGTGCAGTAAGCCTGCGGCTGAGCAGGGCAGTCTGTCGGCCGCACGGTGCAAAGCGGTATAATAGGGCGCAGATTACGGCGACGATACCAGACCTCGCCACACGGCAATAAGGAGGACTTTTTGATGGAATACGGCGCTAAATTGGCCGAGGGAAAGACCAAAAGCATCTATGCCCACCCGACCGCTGCGCACCTGGCCTATATGCTCCAGAAGGATGCGATCAGCGCCGGCGATGGGGCGCGACGTAATGAGATCGCCGGCAAAGGGGCGCTCAGCGGGCGCACGGCGGCGAATGTCTTTGTTCTGCTCAAGAACGAAGGTGTCCACACCCACTACCACGGCGACCCGGAGCCAGGCGTGATGCTGGTTGAGCGCTGCACGATGCTGCCGCTGGAAGTCGTCATGCGCCGTCTGGCGACCGGCTCGTACTGCCGCCGCAACCAGGATGTCGCCGAGGGCACCCGCTTTGACCCGGTGCTAGTCGAGTTTTTCTTCAAAGATGACGCCAATCACGACCCGCAGATCGACGGTCCGGGAATTGTCGCCCGTGAGCTCGCCAACCCCGCTGAGGTCGCCTGGATTGAGCAGGAGGGCCGCCGGGTTTTTGCCATCCTGGAGCGCCGCTGGGCCGACCTGGGCGTGCAACTGGTCGATCTCAAGATTGAGTTCGGGCGCACCGCCAGCGGCGAGCTGATCGTGGCCGATATGATCGACAACGACTCGTGGCGGCTCTGGCCCAACGGCGACAAGTCCCAGATGCTCGACAAGCAGATCTATCGCAACATGGCCAGCGTCACCGAGGATGGCCTACAGGGCCTGAAAGAAAAATATGCCCAGGTGCGCGATCTGACCGAGGCGTTTCGGGGGTAGGGGCTGGCTCGCGTTAAGCCACCCATTTTTAGTGAGGAGGGGTAGACATAGCCGCCAGCAGCTAGCAGCTGTAACTGAAACTAGCTACTAGCGGCTAGCTACTAAAGAACCTATGCGACAATTGTTACTGGCACTGCTGCGCGGGTTTACGGGCCGCTGCCCGCTGTGTGGGCGCGGGCGCCTTTTTCGCTCGTACTACAAGGTTCGCGACCGCTGCGAGTCCTGCAACGTGCAGTTCGAGCCGACTAGCGGCCAGAGTACCGGCGCCATGGCGATCAACCTGGTGCTGACGATTATTATTGGCTTCGTCGGTGGCATTTTTCTGGTGCTCTACGCCCCGGATCGGCTAGGGGCTGGGCTGCTGGCGCTGCTGGCGGTGATGACGATCTTTCACATCATCTTCTATCGTTTCGCCCGCGGGCTGTGGCTGGGCATTATGGTGGCGACCGGCGATCTGGCCCACGACCGCGATGAGCTTGGCTAGCGCTTAGCCACTCTCCGCGCCCCCCACCTGCCCGCGCTCGCCCCTGGTCGCCACATAGATCCCCGCCAGCAGCGCCAGGCCGCCCACGATTTGCAGCGGCTGTGGCACCTGCCCAAGAATGATAAAGGCTAGCAGCGTCGAACCGATCGGCTCGCCCAGCGCCGCTACGGAGACAAACGTCGCCGAGAGGTAGCGCAGCGACCAGTTGAAGGCGGTGTGGCCAAGCAGCTGCGGCCCCAGCGCCAGCCCCAGCATGGCTGCATACGCCACCCAGGTATACCCAGTCAGCCG
>JACCRK010000118.1 GCA_013813565.1 Herpetosiphonaceae bacterium | reverse complement strand
CAGATGCCCGCGCATATACCAAAAGCGCGCAATGCTTCCGGCGATGCGGGCCGCCAGCTCAGGCTGCCTGGTCTGTAGCCCCCAGGCAATCGCGGCGCGGAAGTTCGGGTGCTCGGCGCTCAGGCGGTCCAGCCAGTGGACCTGGTCGCCGCCCTTCAGCGCGGGCTCGGCAGTTTCGGCTAGCTGCACGTAGTAGGTGGCGTGCCGCAGCGCCAACGTCGGGCGCTGCCGTGTCTTGACCAGCCGATCTTCGGCATAGTTGCGCACGGCATCGAGCATCGTATAGCGGAGCGGATCGCTGGTGTGGGGATCGTCCAGCACCAGATGTTTCTCAACCAGTGTCTGCAGCCCCTCCTCGACATCCAGGGTCAGATCGGCCTGGCCGTTGCAGACCTGGCGCATGCCCTCGACCGTCCAGCCGCCGATGAAAATTCCCAGCCGCATAAACAGCGTTTGCAGCTCGGCTGTGAGCATGGCATAGCACCACTCGATCACCACCCGCAAGATCGACTCGCGGCTGTCGGTGGAGCTAGCGGTGTAGGCGCGCAGGGCCAGATGATTGCGCAGCAGCACCAGCAGATCCGGCGGCGTCAGCGCCCGGCTGTGGGCCGCGACCAGCTCGATTGCCAGCGGCAGGCCCTTGAGCCGATGGCAGATCTCGATCACCGCCGCCGCATTGGCCTCGCTCAGCTGAAAGCCCGACTGGATGGCTGTCACCCGGTCGACAAACAGCGCGATGGCGGGAAACTGGAGCAGCGTCTCGACCTCTGCGGTCGCCTGTTCGGGGGCGGCCAGCGGCGGGATGCGAAACGCCTGCTCGTGCGGAATATCGAGCGTCACCTGACTGGTGACAAGGATCTTGAGCCGATCAAGCTGGTCAAGCAGCGCACTAAGCTGTGGCGCGGCCGGCTGAACCTGCTCAAAGTTATCCAAAATCAGCAGCATCTGCTTGCCCTGCAGCGCCTGGGCCAGCGTCGTGCCGATCGGCTCGGTGCCCTGCTCGCCAATCTCCAGCGTCTGGGCGATGGTTGGCAGCACCAGACCGGGGTCGCTGATCGCCACCAGCCCGACAAAGAAGATGCCATCGGGAAAAGCGGCGGCTAGGTTGCCGGCAACCTCCAGGCTCAGGCGGGTCTTGCCGGTGCCGCTTGTGCCCAGGAGGGTTATCAGGCGGGTGCTTGGGCTGTGCAGGCTGGCGATCAGGGCCGCAGTCTCTTCGCTGCGCCCGATCAGGGTGGTGGTATAGCTGGGCAGTTGGGCTGTTCCGTGCTGCAACATCACACTATCTCCTTCTCATGCTGATGGAACGAGGAACGTGGATTTCACGTGTTGGATTGTAGCGGGGTGATTATACATCGTGGCCAGGATCCTGAATGTAGCAGCGAGATTGCCAAAATCGACATACACGATCAATGGGGATTCAGGAGTCATACGCCACCTCTCTCACTTATCCGCCCGCGCGACCATGCCCCAGGCCCAGGTGCGGCGGCGCAGTTCGGCCTGGTCGAGCCGCCCGCGCCGCCACAGCCAGACGGCCTCAAGCGTGCGGTGGAGTGCCGCGATCTGGATAATCCGCCGATGCCAGCGCCCAAATGCCGGCGCGTAGGCCTGGGCGAAAAACTGGCGGCGGGCCTGGTGCAGCGCCACAAACGAGCGGGTGCGAAACTGGCCCGAGCTGGCCCCGGCGGCGTGGATCACGCTGGCCCGCGGCTCCTGCCAGATCGCCCAGCCGGCCCGGCGGATGCGCCAGCACCACTCGACCTCCTCGGCGTACAGCCAGAAGTCCTCGCTGAACCCGCCAACCTCGGCGATCGTCGCGGCGCGCACGAGCATCGCGGCGCCGAGCGGGTGGTCGATGGCGAACGGCTGCCGGCCGCCGTCCTCGCGGTAGCGCCCATTCAGCGGGTGGTCGTAGAGGCGGCCCCAGCCGCGCCCGTGCGGCGGCCAGCAGTCGAAGATGCTCATCAGCAGGGTTGGGAAGCGGAAGGCGGCCGGCTGATGCCGGCCGTCGGGGTAGACCAGCCGGGGCGCGACCATACCGACCTGTGGATGCCGCTCCAGGAAGGCGACCAGCGCCTCCAGCGCCCCGGCGGTCAGCTCGGCGTCGGGGTTGAGGAACAGCACATATGGCGCAGTGCCAGCG
>JACCRK010000109.1 GCA_013813565.1 Herpetosiphonaceae bacterium | reverse complement strand
TAAATGAGGCGCTTGATCACAGCGTAGTTCATGCGCGTTGCTCCTCCCGTCGGCTTTGCACATTGGCAAGAAAAATTTCTTCGAGGGTCATCGTCTCTACGGCGCGGATTGCCGCGCCGGCATGGGCATAGGCCGCCTCCATGCCAGGGGCATAGCGGCTGGTGGTCAGTATCACCAGCCGCTCGCTGCCGCCAGTCCCTACGACGCCAGGCAGCGCGGGTAATTGCACACCCGGAGGCACCTCCAGGCGGAGGCGGCGCCACCGATCAAGATAGGTTTCCTTATCGTCCGAGTCGATAATCCGCCCCTGGTCGATGAAGGTGATATGATCCGCGATTTGCTCGATATCGAGGGTGTTATGGGATGAAAAGAGCACCGTCCGGCGCGCATCGGCGAGCACCTCCATGAGCGCGCCCAGTACCTCGTAGCGGGCAATCGGGTCCAGCCCAGTGGTCGGCTCGTCAAGCACCAGGAGTCGGGGGCGGCGCGCCAGCGCCAGCAGCAGCGCCGCCTTGACCCGCTGTCCGTGCGAGAGGCCCTTGATTTTTTGCTGCGGCTTGAGATCGAAGCGCTTGAGCAAGCTTTCGGCATATGCCTGGTCCCAAGCAGGATAGATCGAGCGAATGAAGTGCATATGCCAGCCGATGGTCGCCGCGCCATACAGGCGCATGTCGTCCGAAACGAAGCCGATATGGTATTTCGCGGCGATCTGCTGCGCTGGCATCGGCTGACCCAGGACCTGTACCTCGCCCTGATCCTGATGAACCAAGCCCATGAGAATACGCAGTGTTGTGGATTTGCCCGCACCATTCGCGCCAATAAACCCCATGATGGTTCCGGTTGGGAGGGTGAGGTTGACGCTGTCAAGTGTGAAGTGCGGGTAGCGCTTGCTCACTCCTGAGAAGCGGACGGCCATGTCTGTCATTCATACTCCTCTGCTAGTCGGTCAGCGGCGGCGCGCAGCCGGGCTGCAAGGTCCTCGCCAGCGAGACCAAGCAGTGCCCCGAGCCGGACGGCCTGGGCAAGATGCGTCGCCAGGTCCTGCTCCCAGAGCTGTGGGCCGACCGCTGGATCGTCAGCGACAATCGATCCCTTGCCATGCTGGGTCACAATCACGCCCTCTCGTTCAAGCTCAAAATAGGCGCGCTTGACGGTGATCACGCTAACGCGCAATTCGACGGCGAGCTGCCGAATTGAAGGAAGTTCAGAGCCTGGTGCCCAGTCGCCCACGGCAATGCGCTGCTTAATCTGCTCGATGATTTGGAGATACATCGGTCTCCCGTCAGAGCGGGAGATGATGAATTCACTGTGTATACCCATATACTGAGTATATACGGTTGATAGAGTCTTGTCAATCCAGATCGCGGGTTGGCAGCAATATGTGACAATGTCAAGTCGGCATTCTAATGGCTGAGTCGGGTGAACACCTCTTTACCAGTTGCGTATCATCCGCGGCATGGACGCTCGCCGCGAGGCCACTGTAGCCGACCAGTTGCTTGGCACTGGCGAAACGGGTAATCTCACCAATTGCCGCCAGGAAGGTCATCGCCGTAAGGACACCCATGCCAGGCAATTGAATCAACCGGGGTGTGGATGCGGCCCAGGGCGCGGTGGTACTAAGCTGGTCGAGTTGGGACTCGACGGTGATAATCACCGCATGAGGCGCTACGAATCCAATGGTTCAGGCGTCAGGCAGCGTCCCGTAGCTATTGTTATAGACCTTGCCCTTTTTCGGGTGCGTGAACTTAA
This sequence comes from Herpetosiphonaceae bacterium, assembly GCA_013813565.1. Lineage (GTDB taxonomy): Bacteria > Chloroflexota > Chloroflexia > Chloroflexales > Herpetosiphonaceae > JACCRK01. Next base: position 22,556 of record JACCRK010000109.1, on the reverse strand, counting down.
GACCTGCCCATGTGTCGTCGATGCGCAGGCAGGTGCTCTCCACAAGTCCGTGGCTGTACCCGATCTCGATGACCTTCGGTAGGCTGAGGTCAGAGCCCAGCTTCCTGCCCTTGGGCCACGACAACCACAACATGCCCGAGGCCTTTAGATGGGCTTTGAGCGTTGGGAAGATCGTATTCATCTCGGCCTCAGTGATGCAGAAGAAGTGGACGTAGTCAAAGTCACCGTCGAGATCCTCTCTGACCTCTAACGCCGGCAACTCGATGGCCTCCAAGGCCGCCGCGGGGGCGCTGACGAAGTGGGCGCGGCAGCCTTCCTTGATGCCCATCTTCTGTGCTACGGACCGTGACATGATTACATTTCCCCCAGTTATCGCCTTCATAGGGATGCCACACATACTCTGGTCGAAATGGCACATACACGGCACCAAACTCCGCCATGACATCCTGGCTCTACGCCACTTTTGGTGATCACGGATTTGGATAGACAGGAATGCTCTTTTGCATCCCATCAGAGCCGTCGTTTCAGTCATCCATCGGTGTCTGATCGCTACGGTATTGACTTGTATGATAGAGCTTTTATCATTTTGATTGCGCACTTGTAAAAGCCCTATAATGACCGCGCCTCAGATCTCACCGATAGCTTTGTCGAATGTTTACACCCACGCGCCTTCATAGATCATTACGATGGCAACAAGAACTGGATTTGCTCTTGCATGGAATGACAGTGGAGCAGCGCATCCAGATCTGCTGTCGTCTGCCAGGTAGCTGGCGCAGCCGTTCCTTCAGCGTGCGCCCCACACTCGGGACAGGTTGCCATTAGTCGAAATCCCAGATGGTGTTGCCCTGGTAGAACTGAAGGATGTACTTGCATTGGTTGCAGATCAGGAGGATCACGCGGTGGGCGCTGAATCCCCACTTACTGTCCAGCTTGCCCTCCTCGCGCTGGAAGCTCTGGCAGCCGCACAGCGGGCAGGTGGGCATGCGGCCCTGCTGCGTGGATGAAGTTTGGTCGGTCATAGAAATCTCCTTTCAGATGCGCATTGTACGCCTGATCGAGCAGCGAGGTTGCACTTCACCGGGCAATCGCAGCGTCTAGACCCAGCACCGGAGCGAGCGAGGCTGCATTGAGCGCTGCCCGAAACGCCTGGCCTTCGCACTCCCCTGGTTGGGTTCCTGGCGGATGCGGTTGCGCACGCTCTGCTGCACCACAGTCAGCTGGCGAATTCAGCTCGAATCGTTCCCCACCCTCAGGAAGATCCACGACTCAGTATATTCCTCGCAGCGCGTGTATTCTTTTTGGTGGCGCGCTCATATTGTCAGGCGCGTTTATCCTTAGTACACTGACGCGGGAAAGCAACGGTTCGCTCTTCTAGCGACTTTTTCTGAAGGAGACGTGCTATGAAACCAAAGCAAACTGCGACACGTGCCATCGCGCATACCCAGCGCATTACTGTCCCAGACTACGACGAAATACCGCAGCCGTCCTCCCTGGATACCCATCGTCCAACGAATATACTGGCGCTTCAGCGGACGGTTGGGAATCAAGCCGTCGGTCAGCTTTTGGCTCAAACGGCACACCATCAAGGCGTCGCAACCAAGAAACACACCACCGACTCAGCCCTGCCTGCGACATCGGGAGATAGCAACGTTGTACAACGAATGCTCAAAATAGGACTTTTCCCAGTGAAGTCTCTTGAGAACGTAAAAGAAGATGTTAAGTCAGAATGTTTAGCCTTACTTAAAGGCAATCGGTTTGGAGTTGAGACACTTGAACAGGCTATGGAAAGCGAACATTCTTTCTGGTTCAAAGGGCGGCTGGGGAGCTTCGAACTAATCATAACTGAGGCGAAAGAGACCAAAGTCGATGAAGAACCAAAACTTGCCAGCACTATTTCAAGCACCTCCCAGGTGTCTTCACCAAGATATGTAGCAGGGGATGAAATCGTCTTTGTTGATAGTGCTAACGGTAGCCAACACCTCGAAATAAGTGGCTTGATAGGGTGTGTCGGCATTATTGTAGAGAAAAAAACTACGACTTCTATTCAAGCTGCGGCTACGCATTTGTTAGATGAACATTATAATGATAGCGCTATTGATCAGTCAGGATATCTCATTATCGATGAGCTGTTGAATAAAGTTGGGGTCAGTGCGGGAGAGATTGGCTCAGGTACCACAACTATGACACTTGTTACCTCAAGTGAGGTTCATTTTTACAAGATGCATAAACTTGTGGCTAAATATATCCGAGATAAAGGTGGTGAACCTGAGACACATTCTCCATTCACATCACGCGTCTTTTATTCTCTTGTTTGTAACAAGTAACGTAAATCAGTTGCTTGCTGTAGATCAGGGAACAGCTTAATAAAAACGGCCCGCAGAGCGTGCTCTGCGGGCCGAACCTCGAACCCTCGAACGCTACCCCTTGAGCGAGCCGGCCAGCAGGCCGCGCATAAAGAAGCGGCCGAGGAGAATGTAGACCAGCAGGGTTGGGATGGCCGCCATCAGCGCGCCGGCCATCTGCACGCTCCAGTCGACCTGGAAGCTGCCGGCCAGGTTGTTCAGCGCCACAGTGATCGGCTGGACCTTGGGATTGCCGTTCAGCACCAGCGCGAACAGAAACTCGTTCCACACCGAGGTGAACTGCCAGATCATCACCACCACAAAGCCGGGCACCGAGAGCGGAAACAGGATCGAGCTGTAGATGCGGAAGAATCCCGCGCCGTCGATCTTGGCCGCCTCGACCATCTCATCGGGGATGGCCGCGTAGTAGTTGCGGAAGATCAGGGTGGTGATCGGAATGCCGTACACGACGTGGACCAGAATCAGCCCTGGGATGGTGCCATACAGCTTGAGCGGGCCGAACTGCATTTTTTGCAGCAGCTGCACCAGCGGCACCAGCACGCTCTGGTAGGGGATAAACATGCCGAACATAATCAGTGGAAACAGCACATTGGCCCCGCGAAACTTCCACTTCGCGAGCACATAGCCGTTCATCGAGCCAAGCATGGCCGAGATAATCGTCGCCGGCACGGCCAGATAGATGCTGTTCAGGAAGTTCGGCCACAGCGCCGTCACGCCAGCCGCACGACTGCCAACCAGGGCCACCCGCCAGCTATCGAAGTTGATACGGTCGGGCAGGCCCCAGATATCGCCCCGGCTGACCTCGGCGACCGACTTCATACTGGTGACCAGCAGCAGATAGATCGGCATCAGGAAAAACAGAGCCATCAGCGTCAGAAAGAGATACGACACCGGGGTTTTCCACTTGATCGTGCTCATGCTTCAGCCTCCGCCCGGAATGTTGAGATCAGGTAGGGGATAATCAGTGTGGCCACGAACACCAGCATGATGATGGCGATCGCCGCGCCGCGGGCGAAATAGTTGCCGCGAAACGTGGTCTCGTACATATAGAAGCCGGGGACATCGCCGGGCTTGGCCGCGCCGCCGACCTTCATCGCCGAGGTCAGGTCGAAGATCTTGAGCGAGATATGGCCGAGGATAATCACCGTCGAGACCACGATCGGCTTGAGCAGTGGCAGCGTGATGTGCCACAGAACCTGGCCCTCGGTGGCCCCATCGACGCGGGCGGCCTCGCGCAGATCGTCGGGGATGGCCCGCAGGCCGGCCAGAAACATCGCCATGGTGTAGCCCGCCATCTGCCAGACTGCCGCCAGAACCACGGCCAAGATACCCCACTGGTTATCCAGAAACCAGTCCCACTTCAAAAATCCCAGCCCCATCTGATCAAAGAGCAGATTGACGCCCTGGGCCTGGTTGGCCGTGCCAGGGTTCAGAATCCAGCGCCAGACTACGCCGGTGACGATGAACGATACCGCCATTGGGAACAGAAAGATCGTGCGGAACAGGCCCTCGGCGCGTAGCTTGCGATCAAGCACAACCGCCAGCAGCAGCCCCAGCCCCAGGCATGCGCCGATAAAAAACACGGTAAAAAGGGCATTGTTGAGCAGCGACTGCTGAAACCGCTCATCGTCCATAAACAGGCGCCGATAGTTTTCCAGCCCGTTCCAGCGATAGTCGGGCAGCAGATCGGCCCATTTGGTCAGCGAGATAAAGCCGGTCCAGCCGATAAAGCCATAGACAAAGACCGCGATGGCCACGATCGACGGGATAATCATCGCGATTGCAATCAGACGATCGGGGTTGAAGCGGCGGCGCGGCCGGGCCGGGCTGGTGCGGGTGGCGACGGTTTCGGACGCAGATTCCATGACGTTCTCCGGGACATTTAATAGCTAGCGGCTAGTAACTAGCAGCTAGTGAGTTTAGGCATTTGTGATGCCCTGGATCCCACTAGCTGCTAGCTACTAGCTACTGGTTACTGACGGCTACTTACAGATTCCGGCATCGACACAGGCCTGCTGGAACTGGGACTGGGTCTTGGCTACGTCCTGGTTGGCCACAAAGCCGGCCACCGCATCGATGTAGGCGGTCGCCCAGCCCTCTTTGGCCGCCGCGCCGTGGACGACGCTGGGGACGATCGTGGCGGTCTTCCACTCGGCCATCGCCGACTTCAGGTACTCGGTGTAGTTGCCCTGCCCGGCGTCAATGCGGGCCGGAATCGAGCCCTTGACCGGGTTGAAGGCGTCCTGGCCCTGCTGGGAGCCGACCAGTTTGAGGAAGGCGCGCGCCGCATCTGGGTTTTTGGCGCCCTTGGGAATACCAAAGGTGTCGGATAGCGCGTCGTAGATTCCGGCGGTGCCCGGCGAGGCAACTGCGCCGCTGTCGGTGAACTTCTTGGCCAGATTGTCGGCATCGACCCAGTCGCCCATAATCGTCATGCCCGCTTTGCCCTGAATGACAAGGTCGTTGGCCTGGTCCCAGGAGAGCGCGCCGTGGTCGGTGTTGACGAACGTCAGCATCTTCTTGAAGTTTTCCAGCGCCTCGGTCACTTTGGGGTCGGTCCAGGGGGTGGTGCCGGTCCACAGGCCCTCGTAGGCCTCGGCGCCGAGGGTGCCAAGCAGCACGGTCTCGAACAGGTGGCCGGCGGCCCACGAGCCGCTATCGCCCAGCGCCAGCGGGGTGATCCCCTTGGCCTGCAGCGCCTCGGCGACAGTGAAGAACTCAGCGAAGGTGGCCGGCGCGGTCAGGCCATTGTCGGTAAACACTTTTTTGTTGTACCAGAGGACGTTGGCCCGGTGGATGTTGGCCGGGACCGACCAGTAGTGGCCGTCGTGGGAGACGATATCCAGCACGCCCTGGGGGAAGCTTTTGTCCCAGCCCTCGGACGTGTACAAGTCATCGAGCGGCTCCATCTGGCCCGGCACAACCCAGGTGTCGATCAGCTCGTGGCCCATGTGCACCTGGAAGAGATCCGGCGGATCGCCGCCGAGCATGCGGGTTTTGAGCACGGCCTTGGCGTCGGAGCCAGCGCCGCCGGCCACGGCTGAGTTCACAAACTCAACATTGGGATCTGTTGTTTTGAAGATATCGGTGAGCGCGGCCAGCCCGGCGGCCTCACCGCCGGTGGTCCACCAGCTGAAAACTTCCAGTTTGCCCGAGGCCGTGGCCGGGGCTGCGGTTGCGTCGCCGCCGGTCGCCGGGGCGCTGGTCGCAGGCGCGGTGGTCGCCGCCTCGCTGCCACAGGCCGCCAGAACCAGCAGAATGGTGAGCAGCGCCAGAACCTTGTGCCAACGTTTGGAGTAGGACATACGATAGCCGCCTTTCTTCATTGAATGAACGTAAACCATCTGAGCGTTATCCAGGGCGCTCTCCAGGGATAGAAGAGGCTGTTTAGTTAATATAATAAGAGGGATTGGTCTAATCTCAGGTGCCATCATAGCAGATGAAGCTGGGCGCAGCAAAAATACGCTGGGCGCGATTATCAGGCGTTGAACCGTGGTTCTGCAGCAGCGCAGGCAAGCTGAGGCGTGGGGTTGAGACGTGAAGGTGCAGAACTGGGCTGATCGCCATCATAGAGCATGCGCCGCCCCCACGACAACCCCTGGCCCCCCTTAATCGGTTAGGGGATTTCCCTTAATAAACGCACGGTAGAGCGGGACAGTGGCGCCGCTCTACCGTGCGGCATAGCTCTAGTAGATTGCCTCCCAGCCTCCGCGAACGTGGCAATACCATAGTATCCATGCCTAGCTGCTTATGTAGGTTGCGTCATTTCCTGCTATACTGCGCGGGGCGGCGACGACCATATATCATTGAGCCGGGCGCACAAAATAGGACTACCTCCTTATCTGCAACGAGGCTTTTTTGCCTGGCAGGAGCACTATGTATGCTCGTATTTAGTGCCAAGCCACTGCTTGGTAATGGATCAGTCCACTGAACCATTACTTTTTGGCATAAATCTGGTTGCAGCCTTCTTTCCCGGATTATACCTATGAGCCATTTCAGGAGGGTTTTGATGGCAGTATCCCCTGGCAATGTTCAAACATATACTCTTCCCTCAGCATTTACTACATCCAATCAGACCCCGCTGATTGTTCTGATTCGTGAAGTCGGCCAGGGCGGTTATATGGAGCGATTGCTTAGTGGTGCGCAGGCGATGGCCCACGAATTTGGCGTCACCCTGGTCGCGCTAACCGCAGATGGCGATCAAGCAGCGATGATCGGCCTGGTGCAACAGGCGATCGATATGCACGCCGCTGCCATTATTATTGACCATGGCCAGACAGCCCAGCTAAAACTGGTGATCGAGCAGGCTCTGGCCGCCAACATCAAAGTGGTGGCGTCGGATCTGGTAGTTGATCATCAGGATGTCCCCGAGATCGAGCAGGACGATATGCTGATGAGCTTCCTGCTCTGCAAGCAGCTGGCCGCCGACTATGATGCGACCGCTACCGTCATCTACGCAAACATTGATGCTCACCTACCACTGATTAAGCGCGACCGGATCTGGCAGGATTTTAAGTGGCGTTACCCCGGACTGCACGAAGTTGTCCGGATTGGGGCAGTTGCTGACAGTATTGCCGCGATCACCCAGCAGCACATGGACGCCGCGATCATCGCGCATCCCCAGGCCAATCTTGTTATTGCAATGTGGGATGAGTTCGCCAAGGGCGCCGAGCAGGCGATTATCAACGCCGACAAGGCGGAACAGATCAAACTGTACTCCATGGATATCAATGATTACGATATTCAGCGCATGACCGACCCGGCCAGCCCGTGGGTCGCGACTGTGGCGACCGACTCTTCCAACCGGGGCCGCCTGGCGGTGCGGGTGGCGGTAGCGCTGATTGGGGGCGAGCGGTTTAAGAAATACCTTTTGATCGAACCTCTGCTGATTACGCAGGCCTTTCTGATCGAACACCGGATTACGAATATGGCGACGCTGATTGCGGTCCTGCCCACCCTTGGTGACAGCGCCATGGCCTGGTACGACTGGATGGATCCGCTGCTGGCGCGCCAAGGCTATACGGCGCCAAAAGTCGGGAAGCGGGCCGAGGATGCATTGCACGAAAGTGAAGCCCAGCTGCGCCGCGCCTTTGATCAGCAGAGTCAGTTGATTGAAACCGTGCGGGCGTTATCCACCCCAATCATGCCGATATTCGATCATGTGCTGGTACTCCCGTTGATCGGCGATATCGATAGCAACCGCAGCCAGCAAATTATGGAGTCGCTGCTGCAGAATATCATGGAGCAGCAGGCCGAGATTGTGATTATCGATATCACTGGCGTGCTATTGGTTGATACGGCGATTGCCAATCATTTGCTGCAGACCACGCGGGCCGCCGAGCTGCTGGGCGCAGAATGTATTCTGGTCGGCATCTCGCCCGAGGTTGCCCAAACGATTGTTCAGCTCGGCGTCGATCTGCGCACGCTGAAGGTTTATAGCAATCTGCAAACCGGCATCGCCTATGCGCTGTCACGTCGGGGCCTGACCGTGGCCCGCTCGGGGCGCTAAGGGTGTCGCCGGTGAAACCGCAGACTTTTCTCGTTGGCAGACGATGGTCGAATACGATGGAGCTAGGAGCTGTGCTATGGCAGTGGTGGTCTTTGGTAGCATCAATATGGATGTCGTGGTGCGGCTGCCACGTTTCCCTAACCCCGGTGAAACGCTGTTTGGCCATAGTTTCTTTACTGCGCCGGGAGGAAAAGGTGCCAATCAGGCGGTTGCCGCCGCTCGTTTGGGTGCGATGACCCGTCTGATCGGCCAGGTCGGCGCTGATGCATTTGGGGCGACGCTGCTGGCAACGCTCCAAGTGGACAAGATCGATATCGCTGGCGTGATCAGCCAGCCTGGACAGTCATCGGGAGTCGCGTTTATCAGTGTGGATGATCGCGCCGAGAATCGGATTATTGTCGTGCCAGGGGCTAACGCATCAATCGGGGCTGCTCATCTGGCCCGGCTTGATGCGGCGCTGGACGGTGCCCATGTTCTGCTGTTGCAGCTTGAGGTGCCGCTGGCGATGGTGGTTGAAGCGGCGCGGCTGGCCCGTCAACGTGGCGTGCTCGTGGTGCTTGATCCAGCTCCGGCTCAGACGCTGCCCACCGAGCTGTACGCCCTGACCGATATTTTGACCCCCAATCAGGTTGAGGCTGCAATGCTGGTCGGACACCCAGTTGAGAGTGATGCCGACGTGGCGCAGGCCGCCCAGACATTGCTCGAACGTGGCGTATCAATTGTCGTCATCAAGCTGGCCAACAAAGGCGTCTACTGGACTGATGGCATTACGGCTCAATTTGTGCCCGCCTTTAGGGTGGTGGCAGTCGATACGATTGCCGCTGGGGATGCGTTTAATGGTGCCCTGGCCGCCGCCCTGGCCGAAAAACAGCCCGCGCATACGGCGATCAGCTGGGGGATGGCGGCGGGCGCGCTGGCGGTAACCAAATCTGGAGCCCAGCCAGCCTTGCCAGACCGCACGGCCGTTATGCTGCTGCTCAACCAGGCGCTACCCCAACCGATATGATCTGCTCGCACAGCAGTGCTTGAGAACGCGAAAGGCGGTGTTAATCAGCACACTGGTTGAAGCACATCGAATAGTCTCGCTATTATCCCGCCTATCCTATACTTTTGTGGCATCAGGTTGCCTAACCCGCTGCCACTACCATCAGGAGATCACCCATGCCCAATGACAAAACTTCTCTCACTCGGTCAGCCTTGCTCACACAACCGGTTTCACGGCGTACATTTCTACGCACCAGCGCCCTCGGTGTCGTCACTGGGGTGCTTGCCGCCTGTGGCGCAACATCCGATGGCGGGAGCGGAACGGCCGCCAAACCTAAAGTTGGCTTGGTGATGAAATCCTTAGCCAACGAATTTTTTAAGCAAATGCAGGCTGGAGCCGAGGAGTATGCCAAAAAGAACGCCGACAAGTTTGAATTCACCGCCGTTGGCATGAAGGACGAGCGCGATTTTGCCGCGCAGGTTGATGCAGTCGAAAACTTTATCACCCAGAAATACAACATTATCGTGATCGCCCCGGCCGACTCCAAGGCGATGGTCACGCCATTAGCCAAGGCGATCAAGGCTGGCATTGTGGTTATCAATATCGACGTTGCCCTTGACGAAGAGGCCAAAAAGGCCGCCGGTATCGATCTGGCGTTCTTTGGCCCGGATAATCGCGCTGGAGCGAAGTTGGTTGGCGATGCGCTGGCCAAGGATCTTGGGGTCGGTGGCAAAGTCGTGATTCTCGAGGGCAATCCCGAGGCCGATAATGCCAAGCAGCGCAAGCTCGGCTTTGATGATGCCGTGGCGAGTGGGCAGCTGCAGCTGCTGGGCTCGAACACGGCTCACTGGGAGACCGAAGAGGCCAATACCCTGATGACTAACTTCCTGACCCAGTTCCCCGATGTGCAGGCGGCCATGTGCGCCAACGACTCGATGGCGCTTGGTGCGGTCAAAGCGATTGAGGCGGCTGGTATGATCGGCAAGATTAAGGTGATTGGCTTTGATAATATTCCCGCTGTTCAGCCCTTGATCAAAGAGGGCAAAATGTTCGGTACCGTCGAGCAGTACGGCGCTCAGATGGCCGCCAACGGCATTGATTATGGTCTGCGCGCTATGAACGGTGAGAAGTTCACCGGCTGGGTCAAGACCGATATCAAGCTGATTACCAAGGAAACCGTTTAGTTTCCTGCTGCCCTAGCACACTTGAACGGCAGATTGCACCCGGCCGCGATCTGCCGTTCGATCATACGGGCGGAATCATGGTGTTAAGGGCGCTGTCGCCGGAGGAGTGCGGAAATGAGCGTTGATTCGCCGCTGCTTGAGCTACGCAATATCACCAAGCGCTTTCCCGGCGTTGTCGCGCTCAAGTCGGTTGATCTGGTGGTCGAGCGCGGTGACGTACATGTGCTGCTAGGCGAAAATGGGGCCGGGAAATCTAGCCTGGTCAAGCTGTTGGCCGGAATGCAGCAGGCCGATGAGGGTGAACTTTTCTTTGAGGGTGCGCCGTATCAGCCGCGCACTCCGCTCGATGCCTTTCGCCGGGGCATTCGGGTGGTTCATCAGGAACTTAACCTGATGCCCAATCTTTCGGTGGCGGAAAATCTGCTGTTTGAACATCTGCCTCGGCACAACGGCTTTGTCGATTACCCGGCCTTGTATCGGCGGGCCAGCGCTCTGTTGGCTGAAGTAGGACTTGATCTCGCGCCCCAGACCCGCGTTGATCGGCTTGGCATCGCCCAGATGCAGCTGGTGGAGATCGCCAGGGCGTTGTGTTATGAGAGCAAACTGCTGGTGCTCGATGAGCCGACCGCCACGCTCACGCCCCGCGAGATCGCACGTCTCTTTGGGATTATCAAACAACTGCAGGCCAAGGGCGTGACCTTTATCTATATCTCGCATCGCCTGAACGAAATCTACGAGATTGGCAATCGGGTGACGGTGCTGCGCAATGGACAGCATGTCGCCACCCGGCCAATTGCCGAGCTGAGCCTGAACGAGATTGTTCAGATGATGGTTGGTCGTGCGATCCACGAGGAGCACGCCTTTCATCCGGAGGTCGCGCTTGGCGCGGAGATTCTCCGTGTGACCGGGCTGCAACGTACTGCCCACGATCCGGCGGTTTCATTCATGCTGCGTAGCGGGGAAATTCTGGGTATCGCGGGCCTGGTTGGCTCAGGTCGCACCGAGAATATGCGGGCAATCTTCGGCGCTGATCGACGGGTGGCCGGGCAGATCGCCGTCGATGGGACGCCAGTGGAGATTCGCACCCCCCATGATGCGGTGCGCCATGGGCTGGGCCTGCTGACCGAAGATCGTAAGCACCAAGGCTTGCTGCTCGATCTCCCGCTCGCTATCAATATTACCCTGACCGATCTCAACAAGATATCACGCTTCGGTCTACTGCGGTCAGAGACCGAGGCGCGGGAAGCCACGGCGCTCGTCCAGAGCGTTCAGATCAAAACCCCAAGCCTGCGCCAGATCCCGCGCAATCTGTCTGGCGGCAATCAGCAGAAGGTTGTGATTGCCAAATGGCTGTTTCGTGGCTCGCGGGTGCTGATCTTTGACGAGCCAACCCGCGGCATTGATGTTGGGGCCCGGCGAGAGATCTACGAGTTGCTGTGGACGCTGGCGGCCCAGGGCAAAGGACTGATTGTCGTCTCCTCCGACCTGTCCGAGCTGCTCAGCATCTGTCACCGCATGCTGGTCTTTTCCAAGGGCACAATCGTCGGCGAGCTGGAGCGTGCAGATTTCGATCAGGAACGGATTCTCGCCTTAGCCTACCAGGAGTATCTTCGCCCATGACACATCCTTCGGAACCGCGCCCAGCTGCGCCAGCCTCGACCCGCTGGCAGCGAACCGTCTATTTTCTGATCCAGGATCTGGGGATTGCGTTTGCGCTGCTGTTGATTACGCTGGTGTTCGCGCTCAGTGCGCCGTATTTTGCTACGTCTGGTAATTTCCTAAAGATTTTCGTCCAGATTGCGATTAACACGGTGTTGGCGGCGGGCATGACCTTCGTGATCCTGATCGGCGGCATCGATCTCTCGGTTGGGTCGGTGCTGGCCCTTTCGACAGTGGTGGGGGCGTTGATTATGACCAATCCGGCGCTACCGGTTGGGCTGGCGATTCCGCTAGCCACGCTGGCCTGTATGGGTGTCGGCGCACTGTGTGGCTTCATCAATGGCTATGTCGCCGAGCGCTGGAAGGTCCCCTCATTCATCGTGACGCTCGGGATGCTCAACATCGCCAGTGGCGCGGCCCGCGTCATCAGCAAAAACTCGACCATTACCGGGCTGCCGAAATCGTTCACTGATTTTGGCACCCTGATTATTGGCGGTGTCATCCCGACCATCTTTCTGATTGCAATTGGGATTATCTTTATCGGCTGGATCATCCTGCGCTTTACCGTGTTCGGGCGATTTATCGTTGCCATTGGCACCAATGAAGAGGCTGTGCGTCTGTCGGGCCACAATCCGCGCACGTATAAAATTGCCGCATTTATGCTGTCTGGATTGATGGCCGGGGTTGGCGGAATGGTCTACCTGCTGCGCCTGAATGTCGGTAGCCCGATCGCCGGCAGTGGCTACGAGCTAAATGCGATCGCCGCCGTGATTATCGGTGGAACCAGCCTGAGCGGTGGCAAAGGCTCGATCATCGGCACCTTGATCGGAGCATGTATTCTGCAAGTTCTTAACACCGGCCTTCAGTTACTCGGCGTGGGCGATAACTTCAAGCCAATTGTGATCGGCATGGTTGTGGTGTTTGCAGTGATTATTGATACCTATCGCGAGCGCTACCTGCGCACCCTTGAGCTGCGTTAGTGTGCATAGGCGACCAGCCGTGGGCAATCAGCCGCATGGACGACTGACATGACTGTTGTCCATGCGGCTGATTGAGCAGGGCATGGGCAAAATCTCTGGAGCGCTCACCGTGCACTGAGGCGATGGAGCGCCTGGGCGGCTACTCCGGCAGCGACTTCCAGGTGGCGCGGATATTCAGGTCGGGGAGCTGGAGCAGCGCCTCAAGCAGCTGCTGCTTGAGCCTCAGCAGCTCGGCCGCGTCTGGCCGGGCCGCCGGGGCGTAGCGCAGGTTTTTGTCGACCTTCCACGACGGCGTGCCGGGGCTGGGGTCGTCAGGGTAGCGCGGAAACAGGTGCCAGTGGAGATGCGGCTCGCCGTTGCCGAGCAGCTCGTAGTTGAGCTTGCGCGGCTGAAACGCCCGAAAAACCGCCTCGGCCACCAGGCTCATCTCGTGCAGATACTGCAGGCGCAGCGGGGCCGCCAGATAGTGCAGCTCAGTGACGTGCTGTTTGCTGAGCAGCAGCGTGTAGCCGCGGAAAAACTGATAGTCGCCCAGCACAATGTAGCCGGTTTCAACCTCGGCCACAAAGTAGGGATTGGCGCCGGCCTGAATCGCGGCGATCCGGCTACAGATCAGACACGAATCCTCATCCATTGTCTCTCCTCCTTGTATACCGACTATGGTAGGCGATCATCAGAGCCGCGATAAAGGCCGCGATACTGGCCGTCAAGCCCAGATACATGCCGGGCACAGTGTCAAACCTGACCGTCGGTGGCCACATGTCTTCCCTGATTCGTATAAACCAGCCAAGCAGGCTGCTGATCAGCGCTGTGAACAGGATCAGGTGCTTGCGTATGCTGCTATGGCGAGTGCGCAGCGCCAGCACCGCCAGCATGAGCGCGCTGCTGATGCTGGCCGGCAAGGCTAGCAGCGCGATGCGGACGGGCGTCATGGAAAGCATAAAATCTCGCGCCGCCATTCTCTCGGTGACGCCTTGGCGGCGTTCCATAGCCGGTGGAAAGAGCACCTCAATTAATCGCTCTCCGAGCGAGTGGTTTTGCATCCCGTCATTCTCTGGAATCCAGTAGCTCGCCAGAATGACGACGAGCAGCGCGATCAGCAGGAAGATCCACCGGCGCGAGCGGTCGCGTGGCCGCGCTGGAATATGATACGCCGCATCGATCGACATAACGCCTCCTGCTACATTATCAACTAGCGCCTTTACTGCATTGAAATGCGCTAATCCCTAGCTCCCAGCCCGCTACAGCACCATCTGGGCGGTGCGGCCGGCGACGAGGAAGCAAAACGCGGCCACGGCGACTGTCCAGCCAACCCCGCCGAGCACCGTCAGGATCGACTGAACCGGGCCGGGCCGGGCCTCGGCCAGCCGCGGCATGATCTCGCTGCGCAGGGCGCGATAGCCGGTGGCCAGCAAGATTATTCCCAGCCCCAGGTGGATGGCGCCAAAGCCCAAAATAACCAGATCGCCAAGGATTTGCATGGTTGCCTCCCATCAATGCTACAGATCGAGTAGTCCTGCCGGGTCGCATTGTAGTAGCAAAATCCTTGCCTGACAACCAGGCGGCGCAGCGGAATCCACGCTGCGCCGCCTGAGGAGCACCAATCACCCTGGGTCGGCCTATGTGCCCAGGCTACGGTTGGGTCGGGGTCGGTGGCGTTGACGTTGCGGTTGGCGACGCCGTTGGGGTTGCGGTAGTCGGCGTTGGCACCGCCGTTGGCGTTGCAGTAGTCGGCGTTGACACCGCCGTTGGCGTCGCGGATTCCGGCTCACCGGTTGGAGTCGCCGAGGCTGGGACAGGATACGGATACGGATACGGCATTATGGTTGGCTCCTGGCTTGGGCTTGGGGTTGCCGTTTGGGTTGGCACGCTTGTCGCCGTAGGCTGTGGCGGAATGCGGGTTGGCGGTGGCTCGGCGGTCCCGGTCGGCTCGGCCTCACTGGTCGCTGTCGCCGGCTCAGCCGCTGGCGTTGGAGTTGCGGCTGCCGTTGGCGGCAGATCGGTTGGCGGCAGCGCTGTTGGCGTGCCGGAGGGTGACGGCCTGCGCGTCGGGCTTGGCAACGTCCTGGGTGTCGTGGTGCTATACCCCGGCCCGGGTGCCCAGGACGTTGCGGTGGTGTTCAGGTCCAGGGTTGGGGTTGCAGTGCCAGGCTCCGCTGACGTGGCGGTGGGAGCTGCTACGGTTGGCGTTGCGCTGCCAGCGGGCGCGGTCGGGGCGCTGCTTGGGAGCGGCGTGGCCGTTGGCGCGTTGTGCGCCACCTCGCGGTTGGCGGTCGGATCCGGGTTGATGCTGAGAAATCCCCAGGCTGTAAATCCGATCAGCAGGCCCAGCAGCGCTGCGGCGCCGAGTGATCGAAGGCGAAATAAAGCGTGAAACAGCGAAGGCGTTTCCAGGCGTTTATAGATTTTTTGCGCTGCAGAGCGGGGCAAAACAGCAGCCGATGGCGGCAGTTGATTCAGAATCAGGCTGGTTTGCTGCTCGAACTGGCTCGCCACCAGACAGTGCCGGCAGCTGGCGAGATGCAGATCGACGGTACGGAGCTCTTGTTCGGATAGATCAGGTCGATTTGCTAGCAGAATTTCAATATCGGCACAGCGCATCATGCGACCTCCTTTTCGTACAGGCTGCGAAAGTGCTGACGGGCACGATGCAGCCGCACCCGAATTGCCGAGACCTCATCACCGGTGAGCTGGGCAATTTCAAGGGCGCTTAGACCAGTGTAGTGGGTCATCACCAGGACTTCAGCCTCTTTGGGTTTGAGGCGGGCCAGACACAGCCGCACTGCCTGTGTGGTGGCAACCGCCGACTCAAGGCTGGAGGTTGGCTCGTGCCAGTGCGCCACGAGCCAGCGCCAGCGTTTGGCGCGCCGCAGCTGATCGATCGCCAGGTTGCTGGCAATTCGTGATAGCCAGGCCAATGGGTTGTTCGGCGGGGCTGACGTATCCAGCGCCGTCAGGGCGCGGATAAAGGTCTCCTGCAACACATCCGCCGCCTGTTCCTGATCGCCGAGCAGCCTTATCAGGTGACGAAACAGCATTGAATGGTGGTCGGTGAACCACTGGGCTAGCATCTGTTGCTTAGGAGTTGTATCAGCCACTGAGACTGGGTCGATAACCATAAAACCTGCTCCTCCTACGGCGTTGTCCTGGTGCTTGTGGTTAAGACGAACAGAGCGTGCTAAACATTACATTATATCCTTCAATCGCTATGGCAAAGAATGTTCACGAGTTTGGCTGCTGTGTTGTGCCAGTTGGCATGCTATTATTTGAAGTGGTTCGCCTATTTAGCTGAGGGTCTATGGCTGCTTCATCGATATCACCCACCCGGCGCGTGCCGTGGGGCCTGGTTTGGACGGCACTAGCGATTTTTTTGGCGGCGCTTGATCAGACGGTGGTGATTACGGTGCTGCCGGAGGTGGCAAGCTCGCTCAATCTCTCCGTCGATCAGGCCCTCCAGCAGGGCATCTGGGTGATCACCGGCTATCTGCTGGGCTACACGGTGGCGCTGCCGCTGCTGGGCCGGGTCGCCGATGTCTATGGCCATCGGCGGCTGTTCTTTATCTCGCTGCTGATCTTTGCGGCCGGCTCGATCGGCTGCGCAATGTCCGGGCAGATCACGACTCTGGTGGCCTGGCGGATCGTCCAGGCGATCGGCGGTGGGGCGGTCCTGCCGATTGGCCTGGCGATCGCCATGGAGGAGGTGGCCGAGCGTAATCGCGCCACCGCCCTGGGCGTCATCGGGGCGGCCGGCGAGGCCGGCGGCGTGCTTGGCCCGGCCTACGGCGGCCTGATCTCCAGGATTCGGATTGGCGATATCCCCGGCTGGCACTGGGTCTTCTGGCTCAACCTGCCGCTGATCGCGCTGCTGATGGTCGGCCTGTATCGCACCCTGCCCCGCCGTGCGGGCGTCGGCGGACGGGTGGACTACATCGGCGGCGGCCTGCTGGGTTTGTCGCTGACCGCCCTGACGGTGGCGCTGGCCCGCTCGCTCGGCAGCCTGGCGGTTGACCCGGCGCTGGCCCAGGCCGGGGTCGATCAGTTTGCGGTCGACTGGACCTCGCCGCAGACGCTGGCGCTGCTGGGGGTGACGGTCGGCGCGTTCATCGGCTTTATCTGGTGGGAGCGCCGCACACCGCAGCCGTTGATCAACCTGAGCGCGTTCAAGATCCCGGCCTTCAGCGCCGCCAACCTGACCAATCTGCTGGTCGGGATGGCGCTGATCGTCGGCATGGTCAATATTCCGTTTCTGGTCGGCACGGTGCTGCTGCGCGACGCGCTGGCCGGCGGCCTGATGCTGATCCGCATGACCGCGATGATTCCGATTGGCGCGGTGCTCGGCGGGCTGCTCATGCGGCGGATCAGCGGGCGCACCGTTGCGGCGCTGGGCATGATCATCACCGCGTTGGGCTATGGGCTGCTCGGGTTCTGGCCGGCTGACGTTGGCGAGATTCGGGCGACGGTTGACCTGGTGCTGACCGGCCTGGGCTTTGGTCTGGTCATCCCGCCGCTCAGCGCCGCCGCGATCGGCGCGGTCGACCGCGGCTCGATGGGCACGGCCGCCGGCCTGCTGAACGCGCTGCGGATGGTTGGCATCACTCTGGGCGTGTCGGCGCTGGCCTCGTGGAGCCTGACTCGGCGGATCTCGCTGCTGGCGACGATCGACTTCACCCAGGCCACCGCCGACGGCACCCTGGCCGCCCAGCTGGCCAACGCCGAGCTGCAGGTCTACCACAGCACCTTCTTCGCCGCCGCCGCGATCTGTCTGCTGGCGCTGGTGCCAATCCTCTGGCTGCCCCGCGAGCGCGCCGCCGTCGACGCCCCGCTGATCGCCTGAGGCAGGGTTGATCCAGCGGACGCCAAACCACCCCGATCAGTCTGCTGATCGGGGTGGTTTGGCTGAGGAGATCGGCCTGCTATTTAGGGCATCGTAGTGTGCAGTGACGCTCATACGCCACCACATCGTTCTGGTCGTAGAACGCGACCGACTCGTAGCGTTTATTCTCCCCCTCTATCGGCACAATAAACGCGGTCTGTCCATTGGTGATCACCGGGACAGTCACGCCATTCGCAAAGGTGATGACGATCCGTGTGATCTGCTGCTGTAGTTCGGGATCAACGATAGCCAAACATACGATCGTATACTTATCGATCCCATCAATAACCAGCACTTCGGCTGGATCGAGGAGGGCGTCATTCGTGAGGACCTTGATAGTCGTTTGCCGCGGAGATCGACACTCGAGATTTTCTGCCGAGGATTGAAGCTTGATGGGAAGATCCTCAAGCATGGTTTCGGCGAGGAGCGTTTGACCAGGGTTTGTCTTGATAGCTGCGGCCCGCCCAGGTTCCCCAGCCTTTGGCTGGGCCGCGCTGCCCGATTGACAGGCCGCCAGCATAACCAGCAGCAGCGTCAGGGCCGTCGAGCGTGCGAGCCGGCGAATCGCGGGGGAGGCGCTAGAAACAGTCATCGTTTCTCCAGATCATGGCGCCAGGACAGCCCCAGCGCCCAAAGGGTGTTGCTGGCAGCAGTACGCAGGTCGGGGTGTGACGTTACATAGGGCACCTGGACAGCCGGACTTTGAAGAATTCTGGATTGCGACGCTTAGGATCACATGCTTGCCGCCGCGCCAAAGGTCTCGCGCACCACCTGGATCAGCGTGGTCAGCTCGAAGGGCTTGTCGAGAAAGGCGGTGATCGGCAGATCTTTGGCCTGTTGCTGGACGTCGTGGCGGTCCCGGCCGCTCATTACGATGGTCGGCAGGTTGAACGTATGCTGGTGCAGGCGCCGCAGGAACGATAGCCCATCCTCGGTCGGCATGTTAAAATCAACGATGATCCCGCTATACACCACCAGCGTGATCTTCAGCTCCGCTTCGTGGGTGCTGGCGACACTGTCAACGCTGTAGCCATATGCTTTGAGCGCCGCCTGCAGCAGCATGCGGATGCTGCGTTCATCGTCAACGACGAGGATTTTAGGTCGCATTTCAGCTCCGTACGCGGATTTGGATAGCGCTGAACAGTCGGGCGCTATCTCAATCATCAAGCGCAAGTTTTGATGTTGGTATATTATTGCAGTCTACTACAGGTAGTTTACGATATAGCTAACGTATTTTCACCCAGCCCGCTTGTCCACAGGAGCACAGCGTATGATCAAAAACCTTGCCGACTGGCTGGAGCGCCGCTCGACCGGCTGGCTCGTGCTGCTGACACTGGCGATATTTGCTGGATTTATCGCGCTGGTACTGCCTCAGCAGGCCGCGCTGGCCCAGCGCTACACCCGTGGCGTCGGCTCGCCCGATAGCTCGTTCTGGTACTCCAGCGCCGATCTCTACCATTTTGCCGAGGCCTATGGCGCGGCGGGGCGCCAGGCCTATGTGCGGGCACGCTTCACCTTCGATGTGGCCTGGCCCCTGGTCTACACCGCCTTTCTCGCCAGCGCGATCAGCTGGCTCTATCAGCGGGCTTTTCCGGCCGGCAGCCCGTGGCGCTATGCCAGCCTGGCCCCGCTGCTGGGCCTGGGCTTTGATTTCCTCGAAAACAGCGCCGCCGCCCTGGTCATGGCGCGCTATCCCCAGCCCACCCCGGTCGTGGCCCAGCTGGCCCCGGTGTTTACGCTGATCAAGTGGGTCTTTGTCAACGGCAGCTTTGCGCTGCTGCTGATCGGCATGCTGGTTGGCGGCTGGCGCTGGGTCCAGTCGCGCCGCCATCGCTGAGGTGCTATCGCATGATGTATTTGCTCAAGGAGGAGTAATGGCCGGTCTGACCACCCATGTTCTTGATACCGCCCAGGGCCGCCCCGCCGCCCACCTCGCCATCGAGCTGTGGCGGTGCGAGGGCCACCAGCCGGCCCTGCTGCTCAAGACCGTCAGCACCAACGCCGATGGGCGCACCGACAGCCCGCTGCTGGCCGGGGCCGAGCTGCAGGCCGGGGTCTACCAGCTGGTGTTTCTGGTCGGCGCGTACTTCGCCAGCCAGCCGCTCGCCACCGCCCAGCCCGCCTTCCTCGATCGGGTGCCGGTCCAGTTTGGCATCGCCGATCCCGCCGGCCACTATCACGTCCCGCTGCTGGTCTCGCCGTGGGCCTACAGCACCTATCGCGGGAGCTAAGCCGATGAGTTCTACCGCCGCAACCACCGTGATGGAGCGCTGTGCCCGGCTGGGCGCCATCAGCGAGGAGCCGGATCGGCTGACCCGCCGCTTTGCCAGCCCGGCGATGCAGCAGGCCAATGCGCTGGTCAGCGCGTGGATGGCCGAGGCCGGACTGGCGGTGCGCTTCGACCCGATCGGCAACCTGATCGGGCGCTACGAGGCTGATCAGCCGGACGCCAAAACCTTGCTGCTCGGCTCGCATCTCGACACGGTCCGCGATGCCGGACGCTACGATGGCCCGCTGGGCGTGCTGCTGGCACTGGCCTGCGTGGCCGAGCTGGCCGCCCAGGGCCGCCGCCTGCCGTTTGCCATCGAGGTGCTGGCCTTTGCCGATGAGGAGGGCCTGCGCTATCACAGCACCTACCTGGGCAGCGCCGCGCTGGCCGGCAGCTTCGACCGCGCCAATCTGGCCCTGGCCGACGATCAGGGCATCACAATGGCCGAAGCGATCCGCGCCTTTGGCGGCGACCCCGATCAGCTGGAGGAGTGTCGGCGCGACCCCGGCGAGCTGCTGGGCTACTGCGAGGTGCATATCGAGCAGGGTCCGCTGCTGGAGGCCTGCGATCTGCCGGTGGGCGTGGTGCAGGCGATTGCGGGCCAGAGCCGGATCAGCGTGGGGTTCAGCGGGGTGGCCGGGCACGCCGGCACGGTGCCGATGGCGCTGCGCCAGGATGCCCTGTGCGCCGCCGCCGAGTTTGTCCTGGCCGTCGAGGCTCACGGCCGCCAGATCGCCGGGCTGGTCGCCACCGTCGGGCAGCTGCAGGTTGCCCCCAGCGCCAGCAATGTGATCCCCGGCCTGACCACGCTGAGCCTCGATGTGCGCCACCCCGTCGATCAGTGGCGGCTGGCAGCCTGCGCGATGCTGCACGAGCTGGCCCAGCAGATCGCCACGGCCCGTGGCTGCACGCTGAGCTGGCTCCCGCGCCAGAGCACGCCCGCCGTCCCCTGCACCCCGCAGCTGACCGACCTGCTGGCCCAGGCCGTCCAGGCCCAGGGCTATCGGCTGCAGGAGATTAACAGCGGCGCCGGCCACGATGCGGTGGCGCTGGCCGGGCTGACCGCCGTGGCGATGCTGTTTGTCCGCTGCCAGGGCGGCATCAGCCATAACCCCGCCGAGTCGGTGACCACTGAAGATGTGGCGGTGGCGCTGGCGACGCTGAGCACATTTGTTGGACTTTTAGCCAGCGAGGTAGCAAAATGAGCGTGTACGATCTGCTGGTGCGCAATGCGACTGTGGTCGGGCCGGACGCGGTGGCCCCGGCCGATCTGGCGGTCGCCGACGGGCGCATCGTGGCGCTTGGGCCGGAGCTGGACGGGGGCGGCGCGGTCGAGCTGGATGCGGCGGGGCTGCATCTGCTGCCTGGCGTGATCGACGCCCACGTCCACTGCAACGATCCGGGCCGCGCCGAGTGGGAGGGCTTTGCGACCGCGACCAAGGCACTGGCGGCCGGCGGGGTGACGTGCTTCTTCGATATGCCGCTGAACGCCCACCCGCCGACCACCGACGCGGCCAGCTTTGACCACAAGGTCGCCGCCGCCCAGGGCGCGGCGCTGGTTGACTGGGCGCTGTGGGGCGGGCTGGTGCCGGGCAACCTGGAGCAGCTGCCGGAGCTGGCGGCGCGCGGGGCGATCGGGTTCAAGGCGTTTATGTCCAACAGCGGCATCGACGACTTCGCCGCCGTTGATGATCTGACGCTCTACGAAGGCATGCGCAGCGCCGCCGCCCTGGGCCTGCCGGTCGCCGTCCACGCCGAAAGCGACCAGATCACCGCGGCGCTGGCGCGGCGGGCCCAGGCGGCGGGCCGGACGGGCGTGCGCGACTATCTTAGCTCGCGCCCGGTGGTGGCGGAGCTGGAGGCGATCGGCCGGGCGCTGCTGCTGGCCGAGGAGACCGGCTGCGCCCTGCATATTGTCCACGTCAGCACCGGGCGCGGCGTGGGCATGGTGGCGGCGGCGCGGGCGCGCGGGGTCGATGTGAGCTGCGAGACCTGCCCGCACTACCTCGTGCTGACCGAGGATGACGGCGAGCGGATCGGGGCGCTGGCCAAGTGCGCGCCGCCGCTGCGCTCGCAGGCCGAGCAGGATGCGCTGTGGCAGCATCTGCTCGCCGGCACGCTGCCGATGGTCGCCTCGGACCACTCGCCGGCGCCCGCCGACATGAAGACCGGCCTCGACTTCTTCCAGATCTGGGGCGGCATCTCAGGCTGCCAGTCGACGCTGGCCCTGCTGATCGGCGCCGGGGTGATCGAGCGCAACCTGCCGCTGACGACGCTGGCGCAGATCACGGCGGGCTATGTCGCTGAGCGCTTCGGCATCGCGTCGCGCAAAGGCCGGCTGGTCGTCGGCGCCGATGCGGACTTTGTGCTGGTGAATCTGCAGCACGAGCAGGTGCTGCAGGCCGAGGATCTGTTCTACCGCCATCGTCATAGCCCGTACGTCGGCCGCAGCATGCGCGGCCAGGTTGTGCGCACCGTCCTGCGTGGCCAGACAGTCTTTCTCGACGGCCAGCCGCTCGGCCCGCCCGCCGGCCAGCTGATCACGCCCACACCGCGCTGAGCGGAATACTGAGGGGGATGGCGGGTACAGAGACCCACCGTACAGATTGTTCGGCTCGATGCCAGATGGGTGGAATGCCGAGGGTGGCGGCGGGTACGGAGACCCGCCCTACACCAATTCGGCAAACCAATATCAATCCACAAACTAAATTTTAGGGGGTCCAGGGGGATGAAA
>JACCRK010000105.1 GCA_013813565.1 Herpetosiphonaceae bacterium | reverse complement strand
TATAGATCGCCTTTTTCATGATAGACTTACACTCCAGAATCACAGAAAGGATCTAATTGTATGACCCGCCATATCTTGGTTGTGGAAGATGATCTCGCAATTGCCCAGACCCTGCTCTTCGCCTTGCGCCTGCTGCCCAATGTGGAGGTTGCCCATGCCGGCAATGCCGAGATTGCGCTCACGCGCCTGGCAGAACAATCAGCTGATCTCATCTTGACCGACCATCATATGCAAGGCATGTCGGGGGTTGAACTGGTTCGCGAGCTACGTGGCCAGGGCAGGACCCAGCCGATCTTGCTGGTTACCGCCTATGATACGATTCAGCTCCAGCGTGAGGCGCGCGATGCCGGGATCACGGCGATTGTGCCCAAGCCATTTGAGATCGATCATTTGCTCGATCAGGTCAGCAAATTGCTGCCCCAGACCCAGAATGTCGGCGGCTAGACCGCGCCGGTCCAGCCTTCCAGATAGCCAAGCGACCAGGGATCCAGCTGGATCCCTGGTCGCTTTTAGCGTTGGTGCCTCAGGCTACCTGCGCACCGGCGCCAGGCTTGAGGCGCGGGCCAGCAGCTCGAAGAACTCGGCGACGTCGGCGTTGTTGTTGAAGCCGCGGGCGGCCTGCTGCGCCAGGCCCAGCACATCCTCCAGCGACTGGCCCTGGGTCCACTGCGAGTGGCGCAGCAGCTCGGCATACTGGGCCACGCTGGTCGCCAGCTTGAAGCGCGGGGTTGTATCGGCCACCGCCGCCCGCAGGCTGCTGGTCGTCAGGGTCTGGGCCTCCTCGACCACATTGCCGCCATCGGGCTTCTGGTAGCGAATCCGCACGTTCGCCAGATCGCCGGCGGCCTCGGGGAAGCGCTTGATCTCGTAGAGCGCCGTCACGCTGTGGCCGGCGCCGACCTCGCCAGCATCGACGGTGTCGTTGCGAAAATCCTCATCGGCGACGTCGCGATTCTCGTAGCCGACCAGCCGGTAGCGCTTGACCACGGCCGGGTTGAACTCCACCTGAATCTTGGCATCGCGGGCGATGGTCTGCAGCGTGCTGGTGAGATTCTGGACAAACACCCGCTCGGCCTCGTCCAGGGTGTCGATGTAGGCGTAGGCCCCGTTGCCCTGGTTGGCCAGCGTTTCCATGAGCACATCGTTATAGTTGCCCATGCCAAAGCCATAGCTTGAAAGCTGCACCCCCCGGTCGAAGTAGGCGCGATACTGATCGATCAGGGCCTCTGGATCGGTCACGCCGTTGTTGGCGACGCCATCGGAGCACAGCAGCAGCAGGTTGATGCCGTCGGCCTTGAAGGCTTCATCGGCCAGACCGAAGCCAACCCGCAGCCCGGCCTGGACATTGGTCGAACCCTCGGACTGCAGATTGTTGATCGCAGCCAGAATCCGGCCTTTATCGGCGCCGCTGGTGACATCAAGCACCGCCCGCGCCTCCGAGCCATACACCGCGATCGCAATCGTATCATCGGCGCGCATCTCGCCCACCAGCAGCGCCAGGGCCTGCTTGACCGTCTCCAGGCGGTTCTCAGTCGCCATGGAGCCGGAGACATCGATCACAAAGGTCAGCGCGGCGGGCTTACGATCGACGCTGTCGACGGTGCGGCCCTGGATGCCGATCTGCACCAGCTCATACCCATCGCCGCCGAACGGCGATGGCCCGGCCTCGGTGTAGATGGCGAAATCGCCGGTCTCCGGCTGGGGATACTCATAGTTGAAGTAGTTGAGATACTCCTCGACCCGCACCGAGTCGGGGTCGGGCAGATTGCCATCGCTGAGGTAGCGCCGCATCACGCCATAGGCGGCGGTATCGACATCCATCGCGAAGGTGGATTGCGGATCGATGGCGGTGCTGACGAATGGGTTGGTGCCATAGTTTTTGAAAAACATCGAGTCATAGATCTCGGCATCGTCGGCGGCGGGAACGTTGGTTGGGATCTCGCTATCGGGCGGCGATGGCGGCGTATGGTTGGGGCTGGTCATTGGTGCGCCCGCCACGGTACCCGGCGCCACCCGATACAGGCTTTGATCCTGCGCTGGGGCCATCGTCGCCTGTAACGGCGCGGCGGTTGGCACCGCACGGGATGGCTGTCGCACCGCCGGCGCCGTTGTGGCGCTGCTGGGCGCCTCATTTGACGCGACAGCACCACAGGCAGCCAGCAGCGCTGCGCACAGCACTACAAGCAGTAGCAGGGAAATACGTCGTTGCATAGTAAATCTCCTTAAAGATTGGGGATTGGTCCGGCGCACAGGTTTTTTGGCCGTGGGAGCACAGCGGCTCCCCTTAGAAAATCTATTACTGTACCTCTGGCTCTCTCGCTGGCGGGCTGAGCGCTACCGGCAGCCAAAGCTCCTTTCTGTGACGTGCGCCTATACACAAGATGCCAAACCGGCGGTTTTTGTTCCAGCGCGGCCTGGCTGGATGCGTATCTGAAGCATACGCTGGTCAGGCGGCGCTAGAATGCTCCCACCAGGGCGAGTTGTGGATGAGTTGTGGCGCCGCAGCGCAGGGTGGGGCAGTTCTGGATGGGTTGAGGATGGGAGCTGCTGAAAAGGCGTTTGACAGCTTTTTCCGGCGGTGCTATCGTGAGCCGTGAGCATTAAAAGGAGAGCCACATGACGACCTGGCGCACAATGATGCAGGTTGATGCATTTACGACAACACCCTTTACTGGCAATGCTGCTGCCGTTGTGCCAGATGCCGACGATCTTGACCCGGTGGTGATGCAGCGGATCGCCCGTGAGATGAATGTTTCTGAGACCGCGTTTATCCTGGGCAGCGACGAGGCCGACCTGCGCATTCGCTGGTTTAGCCCCACCGTGGAAGTTCCGCTGTGTGGCCATGCAACCGTCGCCGCATGCCATGCGCTGGTCGAGACTGGGCGCCTAAAGGTGCCAGGGCACTATACAATCCAGACCGCCGCGGGTATTTTGGCGGTTGATCTGGAGCCAAGCGACGACGCGCCCTGCCGGGTCTGGCTGGATATCCCAATTCCAATCTTTCAGCCCAGCGATGTTTCCATGCTGGCGCTTGGATCGGCTCTGGGCCTGGATGAGAGCGAATTTTCGGCGGAGCTGGAGCCAATTCGTGGCGGCGAGTACCTCTATATTGCCTGTAATAATCTGGCCGCGCTGCTGACGCTCAAGCCCGACCAGAGTGCGCTGCGTCTGCTGAGCCACACGCAGGATATCACTGGTTTTGTGCTGTATACGCTGAGTGGATTGAGCCAGGAAAGTGCGCTTCACGCCCGCTTTTTCGCCCCGATCATCGGCATTGATGAAGACCCGGTCACCGGTTCGGCGCACGGGCCGCTTGGGGCGTTGCTCGTCGGACTTGGCATTATCAAGGCGCCTGTCGATCAACGCACCGTCTGCTATCAGGCCGAGCAGGGCGATGGGATTGGGCGCAGTGGCCGCGTTGATGTTGCTATAACCCTGGACGAGCGCGGTGAACCTGAGCGGGCTCGCGTTGGTGGTATTGCCGTCACCGTTGTGCGCGGACAGCTGCGCAGCTCATCTTAGACCATGTCAAATCCGCATCAAGGAGCACTCGTGGATACTCACCCTGGATCATTAACCCAGCTACCGCACTATGAAACTCCGCTGATTGGTCGGATGCGGGCAACCAACGCTGTGCTCGACCTGCTGCGCAGCTCCAGCGTTCGTCTCCTAACTCTGGTCGGCGAAAGTGGCACCGGCAAGACCCGCCTGAGCCTCCAGGTGGCCGAGATTGTCGGCAGTGAATTTCCTGATGGGCAGTATTTTGTCGCGCTGGCGCCGGTCGACAATCCGACCTTTGTGGTGCCGACGATCGCCCAGACGCTCAATATTCTTGAGTCCAGCGAGATGAGCCTGATCGAGAGCATCGCCCAGTTTTGTGGCGACAAAAAGATGTTGCTGCTGCTGGATAATATCGAGCAGGTGCGGGCGGCCAGCGCCGAGGTCGTTATGCTGCTTGAGCGCACCACCAACCTGAAGATTCTGGTGACCAGCCAGGTGCCGCTGGAGGTCGCCAACGAGACCACCTTCGCGGTGCCGCCGCTGGCGCTGCCCGACCCCAACACCGACCTGGAGCCGGCCGCGCTGCTGAACTTCTCGGCGATCGCCCTGTTTGTCGATCGCATTCAGGCGGTGCAGCACAAATTTGTGCTGACCAAGCAGCAGGCCCCGGCGGTGGTCGAAATCTGCCGCCAGGTGCAGGGGTTGCCGCTGGCGATTGAGCTGATCGCCGCCCACAGCGCCGCCTTGTCGCCCAGCGATCTGCTGATGCTGGTGCGCAATCGGCTGGCGCTGAGCCGCACCAGCCCCTCGCAGGGCAGCCGCAATCGCATCTTGACGCCGGTGCTGGACTGGTGCTACAGCCGGCTCGATCCGGCGGCGCAGACGTTGTTCAGCCGCCTGGGGGTCTTTGTCGGCGGCAGCACCAACGAAGCGATCAACTCGATCTATCAGGCCCTGGACCAAACCAAACCGACGATTAGCGTCTTGGTCGATAAACATCTGGTGATGCAAGAAGAGCTGCCGGGCCAGATGGTGCGCTACATTATGCTCGATGCGATTCGCGAGTACGCCCATCAGCGCCTGCACAAGCTCAATGACTATACCAAGGTGTTTAATCAACATCTTGATTATTATGTCAAACTTTCCAAAGCCGCCTACGATGGGTGGCGCGGCAGCGAGCAGCTGCTGTGGACCCAGCGTCTGAACGCGGAGATCCACAACCTCCGTGCGGCGATCGTCTGGTCGCTACGGCCGGCGCTGGCCGAGCAATCGCTGGCACTCTGCGCAGCGATGTGGCGCTTCTGGTATGCGCAGGGCCATCTGAGCGAGGGTCGCCGCTGGCTGGAGCAGGCGATTCAGAACAACCCGAATCCGAAGTCGGTGGCGCTGGCCGATGCCTTAAACTCGGCGGGCATTCTGGCCCACAGCCAGGGCGACTATCTGCCCGCCGAGGGCTATTTTGAACAAAGCGCGGCCCTGCAGCGGGAACATGGCAATGTGCTGGGGCTGTCGCGGACGCTCAACAACCTGGGCATGATCGCCCACGGACACCTGGAGTATGAAAAAGCGCTGGCCTACTCCGAGGAGAGTGTCCAAAGCTCTGAGCAGCTCAACGAGCAGATGGGAGCTGCGGGCACTTTAGGCAATATTGGCCTGATCCTGGCCGCTATGGGGCGGATTGCCGAGGCCCAGGCCGCCCATGATCGCAGCCTACGGCTGCGCCGTGAGTTTGGCAGCGCCAGCGAGATCGCGAACTGTCTGGAGAATCTTGGCTCATTGGCGCTGCACCAGGGCCAGCTCCCCGCAGCGGAAGACTATCTGGCGGAAAGCTTGGCGCTGTATGCCGCAGTCGCCGATAAAACCGGCACGAGCTTTACCCAGATCACGCTGGCCCATGTCAAGGTGTGCCAGGGCGCGCTGGCGATGGCTCAGCTGCTGCTGGTCGAGGCGCTCTACACGGACCAGGAGCTGAGCAATCTGGCCGGTCTGAGCAATGGGTTTGTGGTCGGGATCCTGCTGCTCACGCAGACGCAGCAGTACCAACAGGCGGCACAGCTGGCGGGCCGGGTGCGGCACCTCCGGCAGGCGATCGGCGCGCCGCTCCCCCACTATGACCAGATCACATTTAGCACGCTCGAGACGCAGCTTCAGCAGATGCTGGGCGCACAGGACTGGCAGGAGCACATCCAGAGCGGGGAGGCGCTGAGCAATGAGGCGGCGATCGCCCTGATTGCTCAGGTGCCAATCACCGCCGACTGACGCTGATTGCCCAGACGAGATGGAGCTGATAGTGCCCTTTCCCGACCCAACCGACCACCTCGAGATCGACCCAAGCGCCTATATCTCGCCGCACGCTGTCGTCAGTGGCAGCGTGCGGATTGGCGGCCACTCCAGCGTCTGGCCGCTGACCGTGATTCGCGGCGACAAGGGCGAGATTCGGATCGGCGCACGCTGCAATATTCAGGATGGCTGCATCCTGCACGCCGACCCCGATGCCTACCTCACTATCGGCGACGCCGTTAGCCTCGGCCACGGCGCGATCGTCCACGGCTGCACCGTCGAGGATGAGGTGCTGATCGGCATGGGCGCGGTGGTGCTCAACCACGCGGTCATCGGCGCCGGGTCGCTGGTGGCCGCACGGGCGCTCGTCACCGAGGGCATGGTCGTGCCGCCCGGCTCGATGGTCGTCGGTATCCCTGGCAAGGTCAGGCCGCTCGATCCCCGGCATCTGGAGCGGATTCGGCGCACCGCCCAAAATTATGTCGAGCTGAAGAACGAGTATCAGCGCATGGCCGCCCGTGACAAGGGCACAGTCTAGCTTGGGCCTGATGCGCCATGAATGGCGCTACCACGTTGGTACCGCTCAATATTCCCCACTATTTGAAGGCAGTCATGACTCCGAATCAAACGGCTCAGGAGCGGATGACGGCGACCCGCGTCACGATGCTGGCCGCGATTGTGGCTGCCGCCCGCTCGGACGAGCGAATCGTCGGACTGGTTGAGTACGGCTCCGGGAGCGAAGGCCGCGACGACAGCTGGTCGGATCTTGATCTGGCGCTGTTCATCCGCGACGCGGATCTCGCCTCCTTCAGCGCCACGTGGTCCGCGTGGGCAGGCCAGTTCGGCCAACTGCTGCTGGCCTATATCGGCGGCATCGGCCATCCCTGGACGATCTACGCCACCGATCCGGTGCCGCTGCGGGTGGATTTCGCTTTTCATGCCGCATCGACGGTGGAGCGAATCCTGGACTGGCCCAACGCACCCCGCAGCGCCGAAGCCATGGTGCTTCACGACGCGACCGGCGGCCATCTGACCACGCTCGCCACGCGGCTGGTCGGCCAGCACCTTGGGCCGGTCGATCTGCGTGACACCTTCAACCAGGTAGTCGGTGATATCTGGTACTTCACGCTGCGGACCTGGGGCAAGCTCCAGCGCGGCGATTGGTGGGGCGCCTACACCGACGCACAGCACATTCTGCTCGGCAATCTGCTGGCCCTGCTGCGGCTGGAGTGTGGCGCAACAGCGCGCTGGCGCAGCACGAGCGCCGCCACCTGGATCGAGCGCGAGCTTAGCCCCGAGCGCCTGGCAGCCCTGAAACGCTGCCTGCCGGCGGCCCATCAGGGCGAACTGCATGACACGATCCGCGCCATGGCAGCCCTGGCGGCAACTGCCGGACTCGCCACCGCCGAGCGCCAGGGCTGGCCATGGCCGCACGATCTGGTCGAGCGGGTCCAGGAACTCCTGGAATTGCCTCCAGGCGGCGCTGATCTGGACTGAGCGATCGCGGTCGGCGTGCTGGAGCTTCAATTCCGCATGGGCAAAAACCAGTATAATCTGCGTATGAACGATACGTTTTATCCTGGAGGCAGTGTGACTGAAGCTCATAACCTTGATCAATTGTCGATCAATACCATTCGGATG
>JACCRK010000089.1 GCA_013813565.1 Herpetosiphonaceae bacterium | reverse complement strand
CCTCGCTGATATTGCCGATCAGCGGCAGCACCAGCACCCCCGCCGCCAGGGGCAGAATCGGCGCGCTCAGCAGGCGGATGGTCTCACCCGACTGCTGCAGCTCTTCCAGTGCCTGCTGCAGGCCGGTCGTGCGCTCGGCCACCCGCACCTCAAGCTCGGCGCGGGCCGCCTCAACCTTGTTGGACTGCTCGACGCTCATCCGCAGCAGCTGGTCGAGGCGCTGGGCGGTCAGCGCCGCCAGGGTGGCCGTGATCCCAAAACAGCCGCCGACCAGCAGGCTACTGAAGACTAACCCTTTAATAAAGGTGGCTTGTGGCACCGCAGTCTGCGTCGCGTGGACGCTATAGAGGGTCAGAAAAACCCCCACCCCCGCAGCGGCATAAACGTAGCTCCAGCGATGAGGCAGCAGCAGCGCCGAGCCAACAATTGGGATAAACAGCGTGTAAAGCGCCCGGCTGGTCGTGCCGGTTGACAGGGCCGCCACAAACGCCGAGATCAACACGACCACAAACATCATGTGGGTGGCCTGGTTTAAATAATTATTGCGGATCAAAAACCAGGCCGCACCGCAGGCCAGCAGGACCCCGATCAGGCTGAAAAATGCATTTTGGGTCGTGCTGGTAACCCCATACAGCATCAGCATGCCGCTGATCAAGATGACCAGCAGCCCCACTCCGATCACGATGATGCGCTGCAGAATGCGTTTGCGCTGCTGGTGTTCGGCTTTCCAGATTACTGATTGATCGTAGGCCATAGCGTCCTTCTCTCGTATCGTTGAACAACGAATGATCGACATATTATACCAAGCAATCGCTAATCCCTGGTGCTGGCGGTAGCCATTCGACCGTTTGTGCTATAATTTGCGGCAGGAGGAAACGATGACTCAGCCGCCGAATGACCCGCAACGAATGGTGACCCCCAAAGCTCGCGAGGAAGACCAGATCGCGGAGAAAAGTCTGCGCCCGAAGCGGCTGGAGGAGTATATCGGCCAGGAGAAGGTGGTGGCCAACCTCAAAATTGCCATCGCCGCCGCCAAGCAGCGCGGTGATCCGCTCGACCACACCCTCTTTTATGGGCCGCCCGGCCTGGGCAAAACCACGATTTCGGTCATTCTGGCCAACGAGATGGGGGTGAATATCAAGATCACCTCTGGCCCGGCGATCGAGCGCGCCGGCGATCTGGCGGCGATCCTCACCAATCTTAAAAAAGATGATCTGCTGTTTATTGATGAGGTCCATCGGCTTAATCGGGCGGTCGAGGAGGTGCTCTACCCGGCCCTGGAAGATTTCGCCCTGGATATCATCGTCGGCAAAGGCCCCAGCGCCCGCAATCTGCGCCTGAAGCTGCCGCGCTTCACCGTGGTCGGCGCGACGACCAGGCTGGCCCTGCTCACCTCGCCGCTGCGCGATCGCTTTGGCTCGGTGCATCGGCTGGAGTTCTACACGCACGAGGCGATGACCGACATCGTCCAGCGCTCCGCCGCCATCTTAAAATCACCAATCGACGACGATGCTGCGGTCGAGCTCGCACGCCGCGCTCGGGGGACGCCGCGGGTGGTCAATCGACTGCTCAAGCGGGTCCGCGACTTCGCCCTGGTGATGGCCGACAACCATATCAACCTGGAGGTTGCCAGGGCCGCCCTGGCCAGCCTGGAGATCGACGACCTGGGGCTGGATGAGAATGATCGCCGGGTGCTGCGGATGATCATCGACACCTTCGACGGCGGGCCGGTTGGCCTCTCGACGCTGGCCGCCGCCACCGCCGAGGAGATCGACGCGATTGAGGATGTCTACGAGCCGTATCTGCTGCAGCTGGGCTTTATCCAGCGCACGCCCCGTGGCCGCATCGCCACCCGCCGCGCCTACGAGCACCTCAAAGTCCCCTACAACGATCGCACCAGCCCTAGCCCCCAGCCCGACCTGCAGCAGACGCTCTGGACCGAGTAGCCACGCGCTAGGCGTCAGGCGGCGGGGCTGGAACTGGCTGTTGCCCGCCTGTCCCTGCCGCATACGCCCTGACCATCCAGCCAAGCAGAATAAACAGCAGGATGACCGGAATCTGAATCCCCAGCCGGGTCTGCAGCGTCATCTCGGCGCCAAATGCCACCAGCGGTGCCAGCAGGGCAAACGTGGCGTAGCGGCGCGTCGGCAGGCCCGATCGCCGCAGATAGAGGAAGAACAGCATCCCCGGCACCAGCACCAGCAGCAGGTCGTGCAGGTACAGATGCAGGTTGAAGGCCAGCCCAAGCACGCTCGCCAGCCCAAATGAAAGCGCCCTGCCAGTGGCGGACCCCTGACGATCACGCTGGCCCAGCCACAGCGCGCTGGCGCCAGCGCCGACAAAGATGGCCGTGGTGATCGCCACGATCGGGCTGTAGGCGGGCTGGCCAAACAGCAGGGCCAGCGCACCTTTCAGGCTATAGGTCTCCTCAGGAAACATTCCCCGATAGTTGTAGGCCTGGTTGTGGACCCGCAGCACCTCGACATAATCCGCCCACACCTGCCAGCCAAAGAGCAGACCGGTCAGTATTATGGCGCTCATCGTAAGCCCTAATCCCCACAGCACCGCCCGCCAGCGCCGCGCTCCAAACAGCCATAGGGCTGGCAGCAGCACCAGCTGAAACTTGACCGTGGCCAGAAAAAGCCAGCAGGCCGCCTGGCGATCGCGTCCCTCCTCAAGGGCAATATAGCAATTCAGCAACGCCGCCGTGACCAGCAGCGAAAATGCCCCAACCAAAAAACTGGTATAGAGCGCTGGAAAGGCCACGATGCTGCTGACCAACGCCCAGCGCTCAAGCGTCGACCAGTCACGAACCACATACAGCGCCCGCCGAATCAGATAGATCAGTAAACCAGCGTTCAGCACCATCCAGACGATGTGGGCCTGAGTGCGGCTGAGCAGCGCCAGCGGAACAAAGGGCAGCGTGCTGTGGGGTGGATTCACATAGGGCAGCAGCCCATCTTTAAAGTTGCGCCCCACGAGAATCCGCTGCTGATAATCCTGCTGTAGCTCCAAATCGTAGAGTCGCTCGCCCTCGCCCTCAAGCACCATCGACCAGCCGGTATAGAAACTGGTGAAATCGGCCCGCCAGAGGTCGCCATCACGGGCAACCTTGGCCAGGAAGCCGAGATAGCAGATTCCAAGGGTGAGATTAAGGATGATGATTGTGAGCAGCGGACGCGGGAGATCGCTAAGTCTAGGCAGGGCGTGCGGTTGCATAAGGCCTGGCTTTCTTGGCTAGGGTGCGGTAGCGGCGGGCAATGTCCAGGTCACCAGTGGCGTGTAGGTTGCCCCATCGCGGCCAAGCACGCTTCGAATCAGCGCCACGGTCGGGTAGGGCCGCCCAGCATCCTGTGGGGTGTCCGCCGTTTGGATGGCGCGGCCGCAGGCGGTGCGCTCGGCGGCTGTTGCCCGCTCGTGGACGTAGCCCAGGGTCATGTGGGGATGGTAGGCGCGCTCTTCCGGCGCGACCCCAACTGTGCCTCCAGCGGCAACCGCAACCTCGTTCAGGTGCAGCAGCTCTGGGGGAACCCTGGTCGGGCCGGCCCACAGCACGCGCGGGCGGCCCTCATTGGGAAACGCGCCCAGCGTGGTGCAGGCGATCAGCGGGGCCCTGTGGCCCTGGAGGCCGCTGTCAAGGCTGGATTGCAGGGCTGTGACATAGTCTGAGTTGATATCGCCGAGAAAATGCAGCGTAATGTGCAGATTCTCGGGCCGCGTCCAGCGCACCGCCAGCGGCTGGGAGCGCAGGGCCGTCTGCACCGCAACGAGCGCCGCCCGCGTCTCGGCTGGCAGCAGGAGACCAATAAATAAGCGCCAGCGTTCGCTCATCGCGCTCCTCTCCTGCGGCTGAGGAGCTGGTTATAAAAACTGCACAAACGTCAGCCCACGCACCGCATCGACGATCGGGCCAAGCACAAGGGGCGGATACACCCCGATGACGATGCACAGCCCCAGCAGCGCCACCGCCAGCCCGGTCGGACCGAATGGCTCGGCGCGCTGCGGCGGCGGCGGCGGCAGGCCCAGGCCCCGAAAATCGGTGATATCGGCCTCGGGAACCGACTCGGGCGCCCGGCCGAGAAAATGGTCGCGCAGCACCAGCGCAAAGGCATACGCGCCCAGCGCAGTCGCCACCAGCAGCGCGATCAGGTAGGGCCGACCGATCTCGGCAGCCCCCTGATAGATCAGCATCCGGCTGGCAAAGCCATTGAACGGCGGAACACCCAGCAGCGCCAGCACACCGCCAATAAAGATCCCGCTGGCCCACGGACGGCGGCGCAGCCAGCCATCGCCGCTGGCGGCTCTGGTCGGCTCTGGTCGCTCTAGCAGTGCCACGGCGATCCACAGCACCACGCCGATCAGCATCTGGTTGAAGGCCTGGAACAGCGCCCCGGTTAAGCCAGCGGTCGAGGAGACCACGCCGAACAGCATCATGCCAAAGTCGGAGATCAGCAGCATGCCCAGGAAGCGCCGCAGCGATCGCCGCTCGTTGATCGCCAGGAGCGCGCCGCCCACCGCCGAGACCAGGGCAAAGATCCGCAGCAGCCGCAGGCTGACAATATCGACGCTGAGCAGCCCCGGCGCCAGCAAAAATTGAAACGCCGAGACCAGGAACAGCAGCGCGGCAATATTGACCGCCGTGATCAGCACGCCAACCAGCGGCGGGGCGTCCTCCAGCAGGTCGGGCAGCCAGCTGTGGAACGGGATCGCCGCCAGCCGCAGGCCAATCCCGACGATCAGCAGGGCCAGCAGCGGGCGGGCAAACGAGCGGCTGAGCGGGCGGTCGGGGGTGCTCTCCAGATCGGCGAAGACGAAGCAGAGGGCCAGCAAAATCCCCGCCAGCAGCATCAGCACCAGATATTTGAGGCCGGTGCCGATCGTGCGCCCACGCAGCAGCGCCGGGGTGCCCAGCGGCAGATCGACCAGCGCCAGCACAATCGCCAGGCCGGTGGCCAGCAGCAGCAGCGTGATCAGAAATGGTGCCTGCACATCGATCAGCAGCGAGGCGTTGAGCAGCCCCATCATCAGCAGCCCGATGACGACAAAGTTTTCGCCGTGGGCCACCCGCGTTGCGGCAACCAGGGTTGCCCCCAGCCCCAGCGCAAACGCCATCAGAAACAGCCGATTGATCGCTCGAACCGTGATACTGACCCCCAGCAGGCTCACCGGTCGATCAATTTGTAGGCTCCAGGCCATCCACCCAATCAGCAGCGTCGTCATAATTGCCAGCACCAGCGCGAACGTTTGTTGCTGGCGCAGCGCAAAACACACCCCGGCCATGACCACCGGTAACATCAACATCAACAGATAGATCATGGTTAGCGGCGCTCCAGTTCCACAAGATCCAAGGTTTTGAAACGGCTATACAACAGGCCGCTCAGATAGGCGATCACCAGCGCCAGCAGCAGCGTTACCAGGCTGATCAGGCCCAGCGCCAGGATATCAACCCCATTGGCCAGCGTGGTATAGAGCAAATCCAGCCCGCTGGTAGAGAGCAGCAGGCCTAGCCCGACCTTCAGAATATCGGTGGCCTGCACCAGGATGATCAGCCCCACCAGCACCTGCCAGTACCAGACGAAATCAATCGCCTGGGCCAGGCTACGGTCATTGGGGTAGATCTCCAGGGCCAGCGGCAGCACGCGGGGCAGAAAAAAGCTGGCGAGCAGCACCAGGATCGCCGACCAGACTGGCACGATGTAGTCGCCGAGCTTGCGCTGCTCGCTGGAGCGCTTGCGCTGCGCCACACGGGCGGCCCGCCGCAGCTCGGCCAGGGAAAACTCATCGAGATCCTCAAGGCCGTACTCGCGTGAGAAGGTTAGCGCGGTGATCGCCAGAATCACCGCCACGCCCAGGCCGGTGATGAGCTTGATAAAGACCAGTGAGCTGAACTCGCGCCCGCCAACGCTAATATCGGGGATGATGAACTGCTGCTGGGCGATAAACAGTCCCTGGGCAACATAGTTCCAGAATAGCGCAATCAATGTCCAGCGCCAGTCGCGCATAATCAGGATTGTGCCAGCGGTGAGCACAAGCGTTACAATCAAAATCCACATTGTGATAGTCATAGTATGTCCTGGCGTTGCTGGTCAGCGATCAGGCAGCCGAGATGTTCGCGCTGCGTCAGTGCTGACCGCCAACTATACCTATTGCACCAACAATAAAATCAAGGTCAGTGCCGCGATCAAAATCCCGGTCAGGTAGTAGCGCCCGCTAAATACCTGAAAGGCCCAGGCCACGCGCCCGCTGAACCACTCCAGACTGCGGCCAAGGCTGCTAAAGACCGTCTGCGGATTGGCCAGCACCGCGATCCCCCGCAGACTATAGCCAATCGCCTGGGGCGCATGCGGCGAACCCTCATCCCGATCCAGGGCCTCGCCGCCAGTCCACAGGGGCGCGTGCTGGCGGCCCTGTGAGCGCACTGCTCCGAGCACAATCAGCCCGACCAGGCCAGCGGCGGCAATCTGGGTGGCCAGCCGAATATCGGTGGTGTTCAGCAGGGCGGTGGTGTCAACGAGGGGCTGAATGGCGCTGAGCGCCGGCAGCAGCACAGCGCGGACCATCAGGCCTGGCGCAATCCCAAAGATTAGCATCGGCAGCCCACAGGTCAGCAGCACCGGGAGGTTGGCCCAGCCTGTCTCAAGCAGGTCAGCCGAGCGTTTTGGTGCGCTGACCCGCCAGAAGGTGGCCCCTGGCCCAAGGTAGGAGAGCGCCAGCAGGCCGCTTCCGGCGACCATAATCAGCAGCAGGAACGGTGATGCAACGCCTTCATCAAGCATCCAGCGGCGCACCCAGAACCCCGGCAGGGGCGGAATGCCGACCGCCGTTGCGGCAGCCAGCCCATAGACCAGCCCGGCGGCGCGAAGCGAGCTGCTCAGCAAGGGCTGCCCGCCAATCCGGTCGCTGCCGGTGCGCCGCTCCAGCGCGCCGAGCGCAAACGCGCTGGTCAGCGTGGTCCAGATTGCGCACAGGGCGAGCGTCAGCGCCGTGGCGATGATCAGCACGTTGCCGCCATCGCCGAGTGCGCTGACCGGGTTGTACTGGCCAAGCACGAGCAAGGTGAATCCCCACTGGGCCACGGCCTGCCAGCCAACCAGCGGGCCAAAGCGCTGGGCCTGCAGCGCCTGCACGCTGCCGGCCAGCAGACTGATCAGGCCCAGCGCCGTGAGCACATGAAACCAGCTGATCGGCCAGGCGCCCAGCGTCAGACCAAACACGCGCAGCAGCGTGTAGATCGCCAGCAGCGGCACGCCACAGGCGATCACCAGGCCGTGGAGGGCCGGCGGCGTGCCTTCATCGTCGCTGGACATGCGGCCAAATGGCGGCAAGCCCAGCCCGATCACAATCGCCAGCAGCAGCGGGATCCAGGTGGCCAGCTGCAGCGAGGCATCAACATCCATCAGAGCATATGAGCCACTGGTTGGGTCGTTGGGCCGCAGCGCAAAGCTGAGGATGGCGGCCAGCAGCGCCAGTCCACTCAGCGCGGCGATCCCCAGGGCCGTTAGCGGGCGCTGGTCCCGTGCGCCAACCACCTGGCGAGCCAGCGCAGTGCCCAGGATTGTCATACCCCAGCCAAAGAGCAGCAGCACCAGATCGCCGGCCAGCACGCCGAGCAGCACGCCAACGATCATGAGCAGCAGCGCCGACCAGAGGCGTCCGTAGCCAACCAGTGATGCGCCCAGCGACTGGGCCAGATACAGCAGGCCCAGCGTGCCGCCAGCCAGCGCCGCCGCCGCAAACAGCGCGCTCAGGCCATCAATCCGCATGTTCAAGGTCGCACGGGCCACCGGCTCGGGCAGCGTGCCGAACGCCGTAATCCACGAGCGGCTGCCCAGATCCAGCGGCAGGGCGTTGATGCGGCTGCCGATCACCACCATCATCAGGGCGACCAGCATCGCCAGGGCCGCGCCGATGCCTAGCCGCCTGGTTGGAGTTCGGCGGCCCAGCAGCCAGCAGATTAACGCTGCCAGCAGCAAGATTGGAATCGGCAACAGCCAGATCATATGCTCGTTCATTGGTTGGTATCCATTGTAGCTAGCGGCCAGAAGCTAGTTAAGAATGTTGGTTGCTGGCGGATTACTGCTCAGCGCAGGCCACACACGGCGCGGTTGAGGCGATGATCAGCGCGGCGTCATCGACAATCATGCCGGCCAGAAACGTGCGGGCCAGCAGTCGATCAAACTGGCGCGGCGCATCGATCCGCACACTGGTGAGCTTGACGCCATTGCTCTGCACGGTGTAGCGCAGCGTTCCCCGCGCCGACTCGACGCTGGCGGTGGCGCTGCCGGCAGGGACGGCCTCGGGGGCATTGCCGGCCCACTCGCCATCGGGCAGATTGCTCAAGGTCTTAATCGCCAGCTTCAGGCTTTCAAACGCCTCCAGCGCCAGCACCACCAGCCGCGAGTAGACATCGCCGCGCTCCTGAACCACGCGGTTGGGGACGAATGTGGCGTAGGCCGCGTAGGGCCGGTCGATCCGCGCGTCGTAGGGGATCCCGGCGGCCCGGGCGATCGGCCCGCGCACCCCGAACTGCTCGGCGGCCTCGCGCCCAAGCAGCCCATAGCCGACCGTGCGCTGGAGTACGCCGCGATGGTCGATGAAGCGGTCCACAAAGCGGTACATCAGCCGCTCCAGCCGCCGCAGCTGCAGCAGCATCGACTCGCGGGCGCTGCCTGTGATATCCTGGCGCACTCCGCCCGGCACATGGTAGTTGGGCTGCACGCTGGCGCCACACAAATGCTGCTGGACCTCGCCCAGGCCATGGTGGAGCTTGCCGAGAAAGCTTGCCTCGCGGGCCAGACCCAGCGTGTTGAGGATCGCGATCAGCGCACCCAGGTGGGCGATGCTGCGCTCAACCTCGGCCGCGATCACCCGCAGCGTGGCGGCCCGTGCGGGCACCGTAACCTTGAGCAATGTCTCCAGCGCCTGGCAGAACACCAGCGTATGCGCCTGGGTGTCCACGGCACAGATATGGCTGACAATATGAATCGCCTGGGGAATCGAAGCCCGTGTCAGCCGCTCGGCAATGCCGCGGTGGCTGTAGCCGTCGCGATATTCCACATCGGCGATCCGCTCGCCCTCAACACGCAAGACCATACGCATAGGGCCGCGCCACGCCGGATGAAATGGTCCAAGTGGGAGTAAATAGCTCAACGCTGATCCTCGTAACATCCTAAAAACCCGCGCCGATTATAGCACAGCGTTGCCAGATCGGGGGGCACGCAGCCGGATTCGCCGGCCTGCGCAGGCTGAACATCGGATGAGCGAACTGAATCTGGTACAATGCGTGCTTGCCCAGCGGGGGCGGTATTATATAGATACACCTGTTCACCATAAGGAGTATGCAGCGTGGCAATTCAGTTTGGCACTGACGGCTGGCGGGCCGTAATTAGTGAAGAATTTACCTTTGATAATGTGCGTACCGTGGCGCAGGCGATTGCCGAACAGATCATCGCCGATGCACCTCCTGAGTCAACTCCAACCGCAGTGATTGGCTTTGATACGCGGTTTCTTTCCGACCGCTACGCGATTGCGGTATCGAATGTGCTGGCGGCCAATGGGCTGGCGGTCTACCTGAGCAAGGCCGACTGCCCGACCCCGGCCCTGTCGTATGCGATCACGCAGCATAGCGCCCACGGCGGCGTCATGATCACGGCCAGCCATAATCCGCCGCGCTACAATGGCATCAAGGTCAAGGCGGCCTTCGGTGGATCGGCCCTGCCCGCCACGATGAAGCAGATCGAGGCGCGGATTGCGGCGATCCAGGCCGCCGGCACAGCGCCGCTGTATGCTGAGCCGGTCTGGCAGGAGGATGCTGTGCCCGGCGCCGGCGAGGTCGTGCGCTTCGACCCGCTGCCGGCCTATCTCAGCCACCTGCGCACGCTGGTCGACTTCGCCGCGATTGCCAACGGCAAACTACGGGTGGCCGTTGACCCGATGTACGGCGCCGGGCGCGGCTATATCGCCCGCTGGCTGCGTGAGCTGGGCGTGATGGTCGCTGAGATCCACGGCGAGATGAACCCCGGCTTTGGCGGGCTGCACCCCGAGCCGATCGGCCGCAACCTCAAAACCCTGACCGCGCTGATCAAAAAGGAGGGCTACGATCTTGGCCTGGCCACCGATGGCGATGCCGACCGCATCGGCGCGATCGATGGCAAGGGCGAGTTTGTCAGCCCGCACCTGATTATCGCCCTGGCGCTGCGCCATCTGGTGCAGACCAAAAAGCAGACCGGCCTGGTGGTCAAAACCATCTCCACGACCCAGCTGGTCAATCGGCTGGCCGAGGACTACGGCCTGCGGGTCGAGGAAACCCCGGTCGGCTTCAACCATATCTGCGACTGGATGCTGGCCGAGCCGGTGCTGATCGGCGGCGAGGAGTCGGGCGGTATCTCGATCCTCGGCCACGTCCCCGAGGGCGATGGCATTTTGATGGGTCTGCTGCTGCTGGAGATCGTCGCCCTGGCCGAAAGGCCGCTGCACGTGCTGATCGAGGAGCTGCAGCAGGAGTACGGGCCGTTCTTCTACGACCGCATCGACCAGCAGGTGCGCCCATTCCGCAAGGCCGATCTGGTCGCCGATCTGGGTGAGCGGGTTCCGGCGGCGATCGGCGGCGTGGCGGTGCAGCGGGTCAGCGACCGCGACGGCATCAAGTACCTGCTGGCCGACAACAGCTGGCTGCTGATCCATCCGTCGGGCACCGAGCCGGTGCTGCGCATCTACGCCGAGGCCGGCAGCCCCGCGCAGGTGCAGGCGCTGCTGGCCGAGGGCGTCCGGCAGGCCGAGTCGCATCTGAACACGCTGGAGGCGGTGGCGTAGGCTGGCGTGCTGAGCTTTTTCACCGCCGCGTGGCCGGGCACACGGCTTTCACCGCGAGCCTGGTCTTGCTAGTGGAAACACTGTGTGTTCATGCCAGACATTATTCCGCTTGACGTACAGGCTCACCGATGTTGCGGCGGCGTTGAGCGGCAGATCCTGCTGATAGGCCTGCTTGAATAGACGCTCAATCCGATCGAGATCGGCGGCGGCATAGGCATACGACAGCGACAGATGCATGATTGGCTCCGGGAAATCAGCCGGCGCCTCTGGGTAGCGGCGCTGGATTTCCGTGCTGAGCGCCAGGAGCGCAGTATCGGGGTCGGGCTCAAGATACAGCACCCCGGCCTGTGGAAAACGGCTCAGATTGCCAAGCTTACTGTCGAACGCTGGTGTTGCAGCGCAAAGCTGGGCAAGATCGCTGAGAACGCGGGGTGTGATTGCAGTCGCAGGTAAGAAAGGCATGTGCAGAGTGATGTGCGGCGGCACCGTGGCTGCCGGCGATTGTACGTGCTGCAGCAGAAATGGCTGGAGGAGTGGTGTGAGCTGGTGGAGCGGAACAATCAGCGCTGTGAGATCTGGTCGCATAGGCACCTCATAAGTATCGCTAAACTGTGAGGTTGGCAGCAGATTATACCGCATTGTCCACTGAAGCTGGGTTTTTGCCGATTGCTGGCGGCTCCTTTATAATCTGCGTTTATGGAGGGCGGCCAATGAATGGTCTCGACATCGTCATCATCGTGCTGGTTGGCCTGGGGACTGTGCTTGGCGCCTACTGGGGCCTGATCCGGCAGGTGCTGTCGATTGTCGGCCTGATTGCCGGCATTGCGATCGCCGGGCGCAGCTACGCGGCGGTGGCCGATGTGCTCTCAGGTATCACGCCGACGGCACCTAATCTGCTCAACCTGGTCGCGTTTGTACTGGTGATGGTGCTGGTCAGCCTGGTTGTCAGCGCGATTGCGACCGTTCTGCGGCTGTTTGTCGGGCTGCTGTTTCTTGGCTGGCTCGATCATCTGCTGGGGGCGCTGCTGGGCTTTGTGCAGAGCAGTCTGCTGGTGGCGGCGCTGGTGGCGGCGCTGGTGGCGTTTCCCTCGGTGGGTCTGACCGACCAGGTCGCCGGCTCGCGCCTGGCCCCGGCCTGGGGCCGCCCGGTGCTATGGAGTTTACCTTTAATGCCCGATCGATTTCGTCCTTTGAATGAGTTAACGTTTGGTGCAGCGCTGGGCTTTCCCCAGCCTATGGCTTCAACGAGGAGGCCCAACGAGTGAACGGTGAAACAATGCGCGGCGTCCAAAAGGCCACGGCGGCGCCGGGCGCAGTCCTGGCGACCGTGCCAATCCCAATCCCCGCCCGCGACGAGGTGCTGATTCGCGTCCGGGCCACGACCATCTGTGGCACCGATCTGCATATCTACAAGTGGGACCCGTGGGCGCAGAGCCGTCTCAAGCCGCCGATGGTGTTTGGCCACGAGCTGGCCGGCGATATCGTGCAGGTTGGCGTCGATGTGACCACCGCCAAGGTCGGCGACTTTGTCTCGGCCGAGACCCATATTGTGTGCGGCTACTGCTATCAGTGTCGCACTGGCGCGTCGCATATCTGTCGCAACGTCGAGATTATCGGCGTCGATCGGCCGGGCTGCTTCGCCGAGTATATCGCCGTGCCGGCGGTCAATATCTGGCACAACGACCCGACGATGCCGCCGGCGCTGGCCGCCGCCCAGGAGCCGTTTGGCAACGCCGTCCACACCGCGCTGGCGACCAACCTGGCCACCCGCAATGTGCTGGTGACCGGCTGTGGGCCAATCGGCCTCTTCGCGATCGGCATCGCCAGGGCCGCCGGGGCCAACCAGATCTTCGCCACCGATATCAACCCGAAGCGCCTGGAGATGGCCCGCACGATGGGCGCGACCCACCCGCTCGACTCCCGCGACGATGTGGTGCGGGCGATCCTCAACGCCACCGGCGGCGAGGGCGTCGATGTGCTGCTCGAAATGTCGGGCCACCCGAGCGCGATCGACCAGGGCTTTCGCTCGCTGCGCTACGGCGGCTTTGTCTCGATCCTTGGGCTGCCGGCCAATGTGGTGCCTGAGTTCGACCTCGCCAACCACATCGTGTTCAAAGGTGCGACCGTCTATGGGGTGTCGGGGCGCAAGATGTTCGAGACCTGGTACCAGACCAGGGCGCTGGTCGGCGGCAACAAAGTCGATCTGCGCCCGATCATCACCCATCACCTGCCGCTGGAGGAGTTCGAGACCGCCTTCGAGCTGATGCTGAAGGGCGAGGCGGCCAAGGTTGCCCTCTACCCGCACGGCGTTGAGGGCGCGTGGTAATAACCGCAACAATTGAAATTTGGAGACACGATGTCCGACGAGATACCTGAGTTTGATCTGGCGGCGTTCAACGAGTTCAATCGCGGCACCCTGCCTGATGTGCTGGGGATCGCCTTTATCAGCATGACCAAGCAGCGATTGGTCGCCACCATGCCGGTCGAGCGGCGGGTCCATCAGCCGTTTGGCCTGCTCCACGGCGGCGCCTCGGTGGCCCTGGCGGAGACGCTGGCCTCGATCGGCGCCTGGCTCAATATCAACCAGGCCACCCACAGCGCGGTCGGGCTGGAGATCAACGCCAACCACCTGCGCGGGGTGCGCTCGGGCCTGGTGACGGGCGTGGCCATGCCGATCCACCTTGGGCGCTCCACCCAGGTCTGGGAGATTCGCATCAGCGATGAGAATGATAAGCTGGTGTGTATCTCACGCTGTACAATGGCGATTATCGCCCAGTAACCCGATTTTTTACAATGGAGGCAACGATGCCTGAAGCTTTTGAACGTTATCTTGATGAGCAGCTCAACGGGCTGCGCGAACAGGGTATCTTTCGCACCCTGCGCCAGCTGCAAAGCCCGCAGGGACCCCGCTCAACGATTGATGGTCACTCGGTGATCAATCTCTCCTCGAACAACTATCTTGGCCTGGCCACCCACCCGGCGCTGAAGCAGGCCGCGATCAACGCGATCGAGGAGTATGGCGTTGGCTCGGGCGCGGTCCGCACAATCATCGGCACCATGAGCATTCACGAGGAGCTTGAGGCGCTGCTGGCCCAGTTCAAGGGCACCGAGGCCTCGCTGGTGCTCCAGTCGGGCTTCACCGCCAACCAGGCCGTGCTGGGCGTGATCCTCGGCGATGGCGACCTGGTGATCAGCGACGAACTGAACCACGCCTCGATCATCGATGGCATTCGCCTGACCAAGGCGGCCCGCAAGGTCTACAAGCACAACGACACCGCCGACCTTGAGCGGGTGCTGCAGGAGTCGCAGGGCGTCAGCCATCGCAACACGGTCATCGTCACCGACGGCGTGTTTAGCATGGATGGCGACATCGCGCCGCTCGATCGGATCGCCGAGCTGGCCGAGCGCTACGGCGCCATTACCATGGTCGACGACGCCCACGCCTCGGGCGTGCTTGGGCCACACGGCAGCGGCACGGTCAAGCATCTGAAGGTGAAAAGATGGGATATTCACGTTGGCACGCTCT
This sequence comes from Herpetosiphonaceae bacterium, assembly GCA_013813565.1. Classification (GTDB taxonomy): domain Bacteria; phylum Chloroflexota; class Chloroflexia; order Chloroflexales; family Herpetosiphonaceae; genus JACCRK01. The sequence goes on along the minus strand of JACCRK010000089.1, from coordinate 16,854 downwards.
CCAAGGCCGTCGGGGCGCTGGGCGGCTACGTGGCCTGCTCGCGCAAGCTGCGCCAGCTGATGGAGCACCGCGCCCGCCCGTTCCTGTTCAGCACCTCGCACCCGCCGTCGGTCACCGCCAGCTGCATCGCGGCGATCAGGCTTCTGCAAAGCCCCGAGGGCCAGCAGCTGATCGACCAGATGTGGGCCAACACCCAGATGTTTAAGGCTGGCCTGGCGAGCCTCGGCTTCAACACCGGCATCTCGCAGACGCCAATCACCCCGGTGATTGTTGGCGAGCCAGCCAGAGCGATGCAGTTCTCCGATGAGCTGTTCAAGGCCGGCGTGTTTGCCCAGGGCATCGCCTTCCCGACCGTGGCCCGCGACAAAGGCCGGGTGCGCACGATCGTTACGGCAACCCATAGCAACGCCGACCTGGAAGAAGCCCTGAATGTGTTCGAGTCGGTCGGGCGGCGGATGCAGTTGATCTAGGGTTTCGTGGTACACTTAATGATAAGAATAGGCCAGGCACGAGGCGGATTATGGGCTTGAAAAAGGTTTAGATTGCTCTCCGAACATCAGCCAGGCACCCATTACAAACACTGGAGGATCCATTATAGACGCTCAACATCTTGCCCACCGAGCCGTTGATCTAGCGGACTCGAAACAGGCAACCGATATAATCATGCTTGATCTACGACCACTGACCCCAATCGCCGATTATTTTGTGGTCTGTACTGCCAGCAATGAACGCTTGCTCCGCGCCGTCATCAAAGAGATTGATGATGTGCTGACTAAAGAAGGTGCGCCATCGGCCCGGATGGAAGGAACTCCTGAGACAGGCTGGGTGTTGCTGGATTATGGCGATGTGATCGTCCATGTCTTCAGCTCCGACCAGCGTGATTTCTATAAGCTCGATAAGCTGTGGCAAAAAGCCACTCCTGTTGTCGTTCTCCAATAGCACGTCGCTCGTCACGGCGATGAACAACGAGGTAGCATCATGAGCGAACACACAAAACGCGATCACTATATCCTGTTTGCATTGGGGGCGGCGGCGGGTAGTGCTGTAGGCTTAGTCCTTGGCTCGGTCCTGGCCTACTGGCTCGGCGATGACACTGTCCGCGCGATCGGACGTGGTCTGCGGCGGATGGCTGGTCGCGATCCAGAGCCAAACTTCGAATTGTTCTTGCAGTAACACTACATCAGGAATTGCTTCGGAGGCCCGCCTATGCGGGCTTTTGATCTTTAGGTTGCACAATGCGGGGATCGGCTGTAGTCTATCGGCTCAGGCGCGCCCTGATCGCGACACCTATCTCGCTAATCGCATAGAGGAGGCTGCTATGGTTGAACGAATCTGCCGCGCATGTCAAGCCGGCAATCAGGTCGATGCCACCCACTGTGCGGTGTGCGGCGCCGATCTTGAGGCTGTTGCGCCGTTGGCCCGCCGCACAACCCCGGCCAGTCTGGCCCAGCGGGTGCGCCAGTCGCCGGTGCTGCGCAGCCCGGCGGCCAAATCGGTGGCGCTTGGCGTAGTGGCTCTGGCGATGGATGTCGGCGCTGCCCTGTTGAGCAAACGCAAAGGCGCCGCCTCCACCGATACACCGAGCTCAACCGCGATCGTCCCCAGCAGCCCGCATATCAGCCGGGCCTTTTTGCGCCGCCGCGAGTGGGAAGAGTTCGATGCGGCCGGCAATCTGCGGCGCCGGGTGGTGGAGCAGGTGATTATTCGTGATGAATAGACCAGTCTTTGTCAAGCTCGGCGGCTCCATCCTGACTAATAAAAATGCGCCTGAGGCACTGGCCACTGCGGCCTTGCACGAGGTGGTGCAGACGCTTGCCACCGCCCGCCGTGAGCAGCCCGATCTGGCGCTGCTGGTTGGCCACGGTGGTGGCTCGTTTGGCCACTACTGGGCCGAGCAGTATCACACTGCGGCGGGCATTCGCGGGCCGGAGAGCTGGTGGGGCGTGGCACGGGTCGCCGACGCCATGGCCCGGCTCAATCGGGCGGTCGTGGGGGCGCTGCTGGCGGCGCAGATTCCGGCGCTGGGGGTTCAGCCACTAGCCGCGGCGCAGGCCAGCGGCGGCCGAATTACCACGATTGGCCACGCTCAGCTTAGCGCCCTGCTGGCTGGCGGAATGGTGCCGGTTGTCTATGGCGATGTGCTTCTAGATACGCTGCAGGGCTGCACAATCGCCTCAACCGAAACGATCTTCGCCGCGCTGGTGCCGCACCTGCAGCCGCGCCGGATTGTGCTGGTTGGCGAGGAGGCGGTGTATGATGCCGATCCGCGCCACACTCCCAGCGCACGGCCAATCGCCCAGATTGATGCGGCCAACTATGCCGCAGTGCTGGCGCAGCTGGGCGGTTCGCACGGCGTGGACGTGACCGGGGGCATGCGGGCCAAAGTCGAGTCGATGTGGAATCTTGCCTGTGCCGCACCCGAGCTTGAAATTGCCATCTGTGGCCCCGCTGCTCTGGCGGCGGCGTTGCGCGGCGACAGCCTGCCGAATGGCACGATTATTCAGGGCAGTCACACCGCCACCGCTGCTGAATGAAGCACCGATCACCCTGGGAAATGCCTGACGGACCGTGGTTGGTTTGACATATTGCGAGACCTCTCGTACACTGCTGTTTGCTCGAACCAGGATGTTCGTTCGTTTAACCCTCGGAGGTTTACTGTGCGACAAATACGCATGTTAAGTTTTCTCGTGGTCGTCGCGCTCGCAGGGTGTGGTCAGATTGCGGTTGATCCAAAACCGGTTGCTCCGGCGCCCTCAGTCACTGTTGACTACGATCTGGCGATTGTCAGTGTTGATTTCGACCCGGCTCTACAAGGTAATCGCCTGCCGATTAGCACCGCATATGCGGTGCTGGTGGCGATTGAAAATCGCGGCGTGCTCACCGCCCGCAATATCAAAATCAACGCATCGCTTGATCGCGTTGGTGGCGAGCGGGCTGTGCTTCAGGGGAGCCAATCACTGAGCGAGCTGGCACCAGGTGGGATTAAGGTTGTTCGGATTCAACCAGCTGGCACTTTGCCGGCCGAATATGCCACCTATGAGCTGACGGTTCAGGCCCAGCCGCTCCCCCACGAAACAATCCTCAGCAACAATGTGCGGGGCTTTACCATTCGAGTTGCACCCTAATCCTGGGAATAAGGTGAACCTATGCAGCGACTTGCTCTGGTCAACCGCTCGTGGCTGACAACTATTCCACTGCTTCTCGGTGGGATAGTTGTTGGGCTGCTCATGACACTGCGTTCGGGTGCCGCCCCACAGACGATCAACCCCTCGCGCAATACAGCGGCCAGCTTAAGCGTGACCCGCGTCACTGAGCTGCGCGCGCGCCAGCAGAGCCTGAATAGCGATCTCACGCGCCTGCGCGAAGAGCAGGGCGTTCTACAACGTAAGGCCACTGAAAATCAGGGCAACCTCGAAGAGATTCGCACCCAGATCGATGCTCAGAATCAGCTTGCCGGCCTCTCAGCCTTGCGTGGGCCTGGCGTGGTCGTAACGCTGGACGATAGCACCTCAAGCTTGCCAAGCGATGCGGTGGATGTCAATCGTTACATTGTTCATCAGCAACAGCTGGTGACATTGGTGGGCGTGTTGTGGAATACCGGAGCCGAGGCGATTTCGATTAACGAGCAGCGGGTGACCGACCAGACCTCGATCTATTGTGTTGGCTCTACGATCATTATTAACCAGGAATTGCTGGCGCCACCCTTTACCATTCGGGCCATTGGCGACCCCGCCAGCCTTGAGTCGGCGGCGATAACATCGCCGCTGCTGGCCGACCTCTGGAGTCGGCAGCGCGAGTACGGCGTGGTGATTAACGTCAAGCAAAAAAACCAGGTCCAAGTTCCCGCCTACACTGGCCCAGTTACCCGGCGGCATCTGGTGGCAGCACCATGACCCGGGCGATGCTGCGGCAAAGTCTGCTGACCCTGATGTGTGTTGCGATCGGGTTTGCCCTGGTCACACAGCTGCGAACCTATCAGTCGATTACCAGCGATGTCGGCAATCTATCGCCCGAAGAACGCTCGGTGATTATCATTGGCCTGATCGACCGGAATGCCGCGGCTGAGCGTGAGATCGCAGTTCTACAGGCTCAAAACGCTGATTATCGCCGCACGCAGCTGAATGGCACCAGCAACCTCGACCAGCTGGTGAGCGATCTGACCGCCTTGCGTGCGCAGACCGGCGCAGTTCAGGTGCGCGGACCGGGAGTTGTGATCACGATCGATTATGCGCTGCGGGCGGCGGATATGCTGGCCTTGATCAACGAGATTCGCAATGCGAGCGCCGAAGCCATCGCCATCAATAACCAGCGCATTATTGTGCGGAGCAGCATTGATGAGCAAAATGGCATATTGTTGGTCGATGGTGTGCCTCAGGCCCCACCCTATGTTGTGACGGCGCTTGGCAATAGCACAACCTTGATGGGAGCGCTTAACCGCATCGGTGGTCTGCTGCGCATCTGGAACGAAATCGAGGGTGTGGCGGTCAATATTGAACCCCGTGATGACCTGACGTTGCCACGGATCAGCACCATGCCAACCTTCCGCTATGCCCAGCCAATACCCTAGACAAACAATAATCCATCGCGTATAATAAAAATTGTAGCTCCGCCAGACTTTGATTCGGCGGACCACAACTGAGAAAACATTCTCAGTTTTTTTCTTTTATTCACCCTTGCACGAGGCTGATGACCATGACCGAGAAGCCGATTTATCTCACTAAAGAGGGACGCGCCCGGCTTGAAGCCGAGATTGAGGAATTGGAGACGGTTGGACGTAAAGATGTTGCGGAGAGAATTCGTCAGGCCAAAGAGCTCGGCGATATTTCTGAAAGCGGCGAGTACGAGGATGCCAAGAATAAACAAGCTTTTTTGGAAGGCCGCATCCGTGAAGTTCGCAATATTCTCAACAACGCCCAAATGATTGATGAGGAGAATTCCGATACGCGTGAAGTGCGAGTCGGGTCATCAGTGACTATTCGCTATGAAGATGGTGATGAAGAAGAGTGGATGATTGTTGGGGCCGCCGAGGCTAATCCGCGCAATGGCAAGATCTCGAATGAATCGCCGATTGGTAGCGCACTGCTAGGTAAAAAGCCCCGTCAGAAAGTTTCGGTGACCACGCCAAGCGGTATTGCCAAACTTACTGTAATCAAAATTCGCTAGCAACCATATAACTTGACATAAATACCGGAGGCACACATTGCGTGTGCCTCCGGTATTTCCCCTCGCAGTACCTGCCTATGCTATAATTTTTAGTGATGAATACTCTCCTGCCCTTAGCCGAATGGCTCTCAACGCTGACACGATCGGAACGTCAAACTTTGGCGTATCTCTGGAGCCTGCCTGATGCGACCGCGCTCGCCGACCGCCTGACCACACCGACGATTGTTGAGCCGCTGCTGGCATCTTTGCGCCCGCTCGATCGGGCGGCCCTGGAGCGGATTCTGGCCGAAGGCGGGCAGGTGGCCGCCGTGCTGCTGGAACGTGAGTACGGCTCGATCCGCCCGCATAGCGCATTTGTCAACCCACGGGCCTACCTGAACGCGCTCCACGGGGTTCCATCGGCAGTTGAGCGCCTGTTTGTGCTGGGGCTCATCCAGCTGTTCCACACCGATGCTGGCGCTATCTACGCCATTCCGACCGAGCTGCGCCCGCTGCTGCCTACGGTGGCGCCGCTGGATCGAACCCCGAGCTTCGGTGTATGTCCGCCGCCACAGCATACCCAGGCGGCTGATCCGCTTGGTTTTGAGCGCGACCTGGTGACCATCATTGCACTGGCCTATGCTGAGCCGCTGCGCTTAAATAATAACGGGACCCTGCATCGCACCAGCCTGGCCCGCCTGGCCGCCCGTCTGAGCGTGACCGCTGCGACCAGCGAGGCCCGCTGGCCCGCCGTGGCCCTGCTGCGCACCCTGGCCCGCGATCTTGGGCTGCTCCACGAACGGGGGGGGCACGTTGCGGGTGGCCCCCAGGGCGCTGGAGTGGCTGGCCCAGTCGCCAGCCGATCGTTTGAGCAGCCTGCTGAATGCCTGGATGGGCAGCTCTTTCGATGAGCTGACGCTGCTGTGTGGCTTGCGCTGGCGCACCCCACCGTGGCGCTATCCACGCCGGGCCGCTCGCCGGGCCGTCCTGGATCTGCTGCAGGTGGCCCCCGATACCTGGCTGGAGATTACGGACGTTGTGGCGGAGATGCGGCGCATCAACCCGGACTTCGCCCGGTCCGGCGCCGAGTACGCCGCTTGGCAGCTGAGCGATGCCGCCGGCGCTCGTGTGGCTGGGTGGGCGGGCTGGGAACAGGTTGAGGGCGCGTTGATCAAGGCCTATCTGCTGGGGCCGCTGCACTGGCTGGGCCTGGTCGATCTCGGCGGCGTCGCCGAGCCGACATGTGTGCGCCTTAGCGCCTGGGGTGCCGCCCTGTCAGGCTTGACTCCACCACCGGCAGTCTTCGAGGCGCCGCTCCAGATCCAGCCTGATGGTACAATTTATGTAGGTGCCGCGCTACCACCCATGCTGTACTTTCAAGTTAACCGGATCGCCACATGGCTGGAGGTCGATGGGCAGGGGACCGAACAGTACGCGATTACCCCGCGGTCCTTCGATGAGGCCACCGAGCGGGGGATCGGACGGGCGCAGATCGTGGATTTTTTGCGGCGCTGCTCGGAGCTACCGCTGGACGCCGGGCTGATTGCCACGCTTGAGGAGTGGGAGCGCCGTCGCACTGCCCTGCGGGGCCGCACCGCCGTACTGCTTGAGGCCGCCAACCCAGCGCTGCTGGCTACCATTGCCGCCGATCCAGCTGTCCGTCTGCCGCCCTACACGGCGCTCAATCCAACCACCTGGGCGCTTGAGGCGGCCGATGGACCGCAGTTCATCGGAGCGCTGCGCGACCAGGGCTACGGTCTAGCGGCAACCCTGACCAGCCCCGAGGCGCCCCTGAGTGAGCGCGATCTGCGGACCTTGCTGGTAACGGCGAACGTGCTCTGGGCACTTGGCAATGCACAGGGCTGGGATCACGGTGTGACCGAGGCCTTGCTGGAGCGGGTTCGGCGCACCCTGCCCGCCAACGCCCGCGCCGAGGCCGAGCACATGACCCAGGCGCTGCTTGCGCTGCTGAGCCCCTGAGCGCTGATGGCGGGCGGTGATTGTTCAGCGGACTCCTTCAACGATAGATGAGCGACGAACTCTATGCGTGATCGTTTATATACAACCGAGGCGATTATCTTGCGGCGCTCCGATGTGGGCGAGGCCGATCGTCTGCTGACGATTTACACGCCCCACTACGGCAAAATCACCATCTCGGCCCGTGGCGTCCGCAAGACAATGAGCAAGCTGGCCGGCCATCTGGAGCTGTTTTTGCATACGCGCCTGCAGCTGGCCAGGGGCCGCACGTTCGACGTGGTGACCGAGAGCCGGGCCGTCCAGCCGTTTCGGCAGCTGCGCGAGGACCTCGACCGGATTAGCTGGGCCTACTATGTCTCCGAGCTGATCGACAAAATGACCGAGTCAGGCAGTGAAAACGTGCCGCTGTTTGCGCTGCTGCGCGATACTATGGCGGCGATCGATGCGATCGATGAGGCGCTGCGCCGCGATGTGATTATTCGCTTCTACGAGCTACATCTGCTGACTCTGTCTGGCTATCGGCCACATCTGTTCCACTGTGCCCAGTGTGAACGCGAGCTGGGCCAGGATACTGATCGTTTCAGCCCGATCACCGGCGGCGCGCTGTGTCCCCGCTGTGGGCCGCACGAGGCGCTGGCGCTGCCTATGTCGCTGGCGGCCTTCAAGCTCCTGCGCTATCTGGCGCGTGGCTCGATCGATGATGCACGAGCGCTGGCACCATCGGCGGCGACCTTGCAGGAGACCGGCCGCCTGATCAACGCCGCCATCCGTCAGGTGCTGGAGCGCGAGCTGAAATCGGTGGTGTTTCTGGATTTACTCCGAGGATGACCGCTAAAATGTCAGGCTGGCCAATGTTTGCGTTTAGTTGACAACATTTTAGCTTGCTACTACACTAATCTACGACCTGGCCCCCATAAGGAGCAATAATCTATGAGCTACGTTGATCAACTTTTGGCGACCAATGAAGAGATTAAATACGAAGCCCACCAGCATCCATTTGTGTTTTTTTCGCGCATTGTCGCTGAAACAATAATGCTTACGGTTCTTCTCGCTGCCGCCTATTTTATTACGCGCACCCAGTGGGAAGGCCAGGGCTGGATATCGCTGGGGCTGGGTGTGATTGCTCTGGTGGTGTTGGGCAGCGGTGTTTTTGATTTTCTGCGCTGGCGCAATGAAAAATTTTTGCTGACTGACCGGCGGGTTATTCACCTGCGTGGCATTATCAACAAATCCACGATGGACTCATCGCTGGAAAAGATTAACGATGTCCAGATGCGCCAGACATTCTTTGGCCGTATGTTTAACTATGGCGATCTGGAGGTCCAGACCGCCAATGAGAATAGCGATAATTTTTTCGGCCATATTCGGGCGCCGCTTGAGTTCAAACGGGCCATGATGAATGCCAAAGTTGAACATGACCGCGCCCCGAATGAGTATTTGAACTCGGCCTCGGTGGTTGCCTACCAGCAGGCATCTGCTCCACGCATGACCCACCAGGAGATTGAAGAGCAGCTGCTGCGGCTCACGGAGCTGCGCCAAAAAAACCTTATCAGCGATACTGACTTTGACTCCAAAAAGCGCGATATCCTCAGTCGAATGTAGTTTTTGGTCTGCGCTGTGAGCTGGGTAGCACCTATCGACGATCAGATCTGATCCGGTTGGGCTATTTCGTCTCCAGGGCAGGCAGATATCAGGAAATTATTAATGCACGATGATTTGAGCAGCCAGATTGAGACGACTGCCGACATTATCCGCGCCCGCACCCATCGCAAACCACAGGTTGGGGTGATCCTTGGCTCTGGATTGAGCCAGCTCGTGGATCATATCGCCGACCCGACTGTCATCCCCTACACCGAGATCCCGGCGTTCCCCAATCCTTCGGTTCTCGGCCACAAAGGCGAGCTGGTGCTTGGCGAGCTGGGCGGGGTTTCGCTGCTGGCGCTGCGCGGCCGTTTTCATTTCTATGAAGGCTACACCATGCAGGAAGTCACGCTGCCAGTCCGCGTAATGCGGGCGCTGGGCGTGGAGACGCTGATCGTCACCAATGCCGCCGGGGGCCTGAATGCCGACTGGCAGGTCGGCGACCTGATGCGGATCCGCGACCATCTTTTCTTGCCCGGTATGGCGGGAATGCACCCGCTGCGCGGCCACAACGACGATCGGCTCGGCCCACGCTTTCCGGCAATGCTGAATGCGTATGATGCCGACCTGGGTGCGATGGCGCAGGCGGCGGCACGGCGGGCGGGCGCAACCCTCCGCGATGGGGTCTACGCCATGCTCTCCGGCCCGGCCTTCGAGACCGGCGCTGAGATGACCTTTCTGCGCGCCGTTGGCGTCGATGCGGTCGGCATGTCAACCGCCCCCGAGGTCGTTGTGGCTCGCCACGGCGGCATGCGGGTCCTCGGGATCTCGTTGATCACCAATATTGCCCACCCCGATGCTCCCGCCGCCAACCATCAGGAGGTGCTGGAGGCTGGCGAGGCGGCCAAGCCGATGTTTAGCGCGCTGATCACCGATGTGCTGCAGCAGATCGCCGCTGGGGCTGTGAATGAGGCGTAATGTGCGCCTGGGGCTGGCGCTGCTGCTGGTGGCGGGGATTTCGGCGGTGCTCGGGGCTATCTACCTAGCCCCGCTGCTGTCGGGCATTCAGATTACAATTGCGCCGCTGCCAACCAGCGTTACGCTCCAAAATACGGCTGTGCCAAGCACGCCGCCAACGGTGCTGGCTGAAGCGCCAACGGTGACAAATCCAGCGCCAGCCACGCCAACACTAAGTCCCAGCAACGAAACCACCGCCACACCAGCGGCAACCGTAACGGCGACTCCAGCCGTGCTGACGCCGACGAGCGATCCCGATGTAACGGCGGCGGAGACGCTGCTCCAGCTAAGCAATGCGGCCCGTCTGGCAGCCCAGTGTGAGGTTGAACTCAAGCCGGAGCCGCGCCTGACCCAGACCGCCCAGGCCCACGCTGAGGATATGGCCCGCAACGGCCGGATCGACCACGTTGGCAGCGATGGCGCCACCTATACCGATCGCCTCGATCGCGCCGGCTACACCTACACTCGGCGCGGCGAGAATATTGCCGCCGGGTTTACAACGCCGTCAGAAGTATTCGCAATGTGGATGGATGAACCACCTGATGGCCCACACCGCGTCAATATCCTAAACTGTGCCTACCAGCATGCCGGGATTGGCCTGGCCATGCGGGCTGATGGCTACCCGTACTGGGTGCTCGATCTGGCTGAGCCAAAGCCCTAGCCGACGGTCCGACCCACGCTTCGCATTCTTCCCAACCCTGACCTACCCGCAACCCATAGTCGTTGGTGGCTAATGCCTGATTTTATGACCATCTGGAATACGATTGCGCACATCGTCGAGCCACTGCTCTGGGTTGTGGGCGGCTATTTCGGGCTGCGCATCGTGATTCAGCTTGGGCGCAATCTGCGGATGATCAGTGGGCTGGCGATTGTTGGCCGGCTGCTGCCGCTGCTGGTCGGCGTGCTGCTGGGCCTGTGGCAGTCCAACCTGACGGCGCGCTGGCTCTTCCCGACCAGGCTGATTCAGACCTTTGTGGCGATATTTACGGTCGCGCTGCTGCTCCACGTCGGCGATCGGCTGCTGGTGCGGCGGCTGGAGGCCGAGGGTCGACCCAACATTATCCCGCGCCTGATGCGCGATATCGCCCGTGGCGTGATTCTGGTGATCACGTTTTTTGTCTCGATCAGCCAGTTCTTTCAGATTCAAATTGGTACGGTGCTGCTGAGCTCAACCGTGTTTACGGCGGTGGTTGGTCTGGCGCTCCAGGACTTGCTCAAAAATGTGTTTGCCGGGATTGCGCTGCAGCTTGAGCGGCCATTTGCCCCCGGCGACTGGATTTTCGTCGATCAGCAGCTAGGCTTCGGGCGGGTGCTGGAGATGAGCTGGCGCGCCATTCGAGTGCGGCCCCGCGATGGCCAGGTGGTGATTATCCCCAACTCGGTGGTGGCGCAGCAGCAGATCAATAACCTGAGCGCCGGCGGCCGCCCAATCGCAATGCGGCTGCGGGTCGTGGTCGATGCGGTCCATCCGCCGAATGTGATTCGGGATCTGCTCAAAAAGGCCGTCCTATCCAGCGACGGTGTGCTGGAGTCGCCGGCACCGTTTGTATACTGCCGTGACTACACCGCCGCAACGGCGGCCTACGAGATCAAGCTCTGGGTGGCGAACTACGACAACTACCCCGAGCAGCAGGGCGACACAATGGCGCGGATCTGGTATGTGCTGCAGCGCGCCGATGTGAAGTTCGCCCCCAACGAGATGGTGATCACGCGGCCGGAGGCGCTCCAGACCGCCCGCCGAGTCTACTACACGCCCGATCAGATTCTCAAGCGCCTGCGCCGGATTGCGCTGCTCAACGATGTGCTTAGCGAGGATGAGCTGCGCTCGCTGTGCGGGCAGGTCGAGATTCGGCTGTTTGCGGCCGGCGAGGTGATTGCCCACCAGGGTCAGTACGAGACAACTCTGTATGCCATTACCAGCGGACGTGCCCGGGTTGAGGTCCAGCAAGATGAGATCGAGCCGCTGGTGCTGTCACACCTGGGGCCAGGCGAGATCTTTGGCGAGCGCGGCTTGCTGATGGGCGAGCCACGCTCGGCCAGCGTCATCGCCGAGCAGGACACGCGCACGATTGTGATCGATCGCCACGATATTGTGCCAATCTTCGAGCATAATCCAATGCTGCCCGAGCGCCTGGGGGCAATCCTGGCCGAGCGACTGTCGGCCACCAGCGCCTCTCTGGAGGAGCACCAGCGGGCTGCCAGCACGCAGCTGCCGACGATCTCCTCGGCGGCCCTCTCGGTCGCCGAGCGCATCCGGCGGGTGCTATTCGATCTGGGCAAGTGATCCTCGAAGCTATGATCCACGAAGGACACAAAGGGACACGAACGGATACGAAGAGCACTGCTTGGAACGGGTGTTTTATCGCATTGGAATGTCCTAATCCCTAACCTCTAACCCCTCGAACAGCGGCTTCAGGGCCGCGTAGGTATCCTCCAGGCTTTCGTGGATGAGCTTGACCCCGCCGATCAGCGGCATGAAGTTGAGGTCGCCGTTCCAGCGCGGCACCACGTGCAGGTGCAGGTGCTGGTCGATGCCAGCGCCGGCTGGGCGACCCAGGTTCATGCCCAGGTTGAAGCCGTTGGGACTCATCAGCTCGCCCAGGATGGCGACGCAGCGCTGGCCCAGCGCCATCAGCTCGGCGGCGGTGGCAGCGGGCAGGCCGGCAAAGTCGCTGGTGTGCTCGTAAGGGACTACCATCAGGTGCCCGGGGTTGTAGGGGTAGAGGTTCATCAGCACGTAGGATGTTTCGCCGCGGTGAAGCACCAGATTGGCCGCGTCGTCGCGCTCCTCGTGCTTGGCGCACAGCACGCAGCGGTCATCCTTGGGTTTGTCGCTCTTGATGAAATCGGCCCGCCAGGGCGTCCACTTGATCTCCATGCGTACCTCCGTAAAAAACTACGGCTCCAGCCATAGCGGGCTGATGCCGGAAATGTCCAGCGTCCGAATGAGCTTGCCCTTTTGGTCGAACACGCTGATCGGACCCAGCACTGGGTCTGTATCATACACGCTGTTGCCAACCAGGATCTGCTGCCCATTGGGTGAGAAGCTGGCAGCGGCTACGGCTAGCCCGCTATGGAGTAGCTGGGATGAGCCGTCGCTGCCGTATACCCAGATTGGTCGGATCGACCCCGGCCAGCTGTTCTCTTCGTCATAGACCACCACCGCCGATCCGTCGGGCGCTACGTCGATGATATCGCTGTTCTCGATGCGCACAACGATCCGCCCGGTGTCCAGATCGACGATCTGGGTCGGCATAGACATAATCACATCGCCGCCGGTGACCGTGCCAAACACCGCCCAGCGCTGATACTCAGGCGAGCGCAGTGTGCTTCCCTCCAGTTCGGTCATGAGCGTGGCCGAGCCGGTGCGCATATCGATAACGTACCAGTCTCGCAGATAGCCACCGGGGCATACCAGATTTTCGTCGCTGGCACCCATAATGAGCTGATAGTTGGCAGCGCACTGCTCGATGCGGCGTTGCTCGCCGCTGGCAAGATCGAGGATGACCAACCCCTGGTCGTCGGAAATCAGGAGCCGATTGGAGGCGGGCAGCATCTGCCACCCGGACACTCGACCCTCAAGCAGGGTGGTTGGCGTCCCGCCAGCGATGCCGACGCGCATCAGCGGCTCGTCCGTGCTGGTCCGGATGGCATAGATGATCGATTGCGAGTCCGCCGACCAGGCGGCGGTAAGGTATGAGTCATTCCTTGCCAGTGTCCGCCAGCGCCCGGGATCGGCGGTGGGAATCACAGCCAGTCCGTGATTTTCTATGATCGCCAGCACATATTCCTCATCAGGGGAAAGGATGAGAGTCAGGCCGTAGGCGGTTTGGCCATTAAATAAGGCGTTGAGTTCAACCATCGAACCGCGCTCCAGATCAACCAGGTAATTGACCCGTGACGAAGGGCTGACCGGGCCGCCAAAACTTTCCACCATGAGCATATAGCGCACGCCGAGCTGGTCTGCTACAAGCGGAGCAAACTGGGCGGCCTGGGTCATTGGCAGGCTCTGGACGATCCCACGGGCCGCATCAGCTAAAAAATAGCCCTCGCTGGTGCGATAAACCGCCTGGTTGGGCGCCCTGGTTGCAAATCCGTCGAGGACATTGGTAAGCGGCAGCGTGCGCTGTACCTGGCCAGCTTCGTCGACGACCACCAGATCCGATTGGTAGTGCTCATAGTCCGGGCCGGGCGCGACCGAGCGGGCGTAGACAATCAGGCTGCCGACGGGCGATTCGGGGACGGGAGTGGACGTGGGGGGAGCCGGAACGGTCTGGCCGGCGCAGGCGGATATTGCGATCAGCACAAGCAGGATCAAAAACGGTCGGTGCATCGGTATTTCCTCTCACAGCGATGGTGCGGTTGAGGATAAGACGGTGCTGACCGGCCGGAGGTTCCCGGCGCAGGTGATCCAACGAGGTGTGAGCAGAATCAACTGCGCACACCTCGTCAAGTATTACGGCCTACTTGTCGCGGCTCGACTCCCCCAGCGCGGCCTGGGCGGCGGCGAGGCGGGCGATCGGCACGCGATAGGGCGAGCACGAGACATAATCCAGGCCAAGGCTGACGAAAAAAGCCACCGACTCCGGATCGCCGCCGTGCTCGCCGCACACGCCAATTTTGAGATCGGGCTTGGTGCTGCGGCCGCGCTCGACGCCCATCTGGACCAGCTGCCCGACGCCCTCGATATCGATCGTCTGGAAGGGGTCGGCCTTGATCAGCTTGAGCTGGTCGACGTAGATTGGCAGGAAGCGGCCGCTATCATCCCGCGACAGACCGAGCGTGGTCTGGGTCAGGTCGTTGGTGCCGAACGAGAAGAAATCGGCCTCCTCGGCCACGCGGTTGGCGGTCAGGGCGGCGCGGGGCAGCTCGATCATTGTGCCGACCAGGTACTCCACCGCGATCCCGTGCTGGGCCAGCGTCTCAGTGGCGATTCGGCGGACCAGGGTTGCCTGTAGGCGCAGCTCCTCGACGCCGCTGATCAGCGGAATCATAATCTCGGGCTTGACCACAATCCCACGGGCCTGGCACTCGGCCGCCGCCCCGATAATCGCCCGCACCTGCATCTCGGTGATCTCCGGGTAGATGATGCCGAGCCGGCAGCCGCGAAAGCCCAGCATCGGGTTGGCCTCGCGCAGGCTCTCGATCTTGGCCCGCAGGGTGTCGGGGTCGACCTGCATTTTGCGGGCGAGCAGGCGCACCTCGGCGCCGTCGTGGGGCAGAAACTCGTGCAACGGCGGATCGAGGGTGCGGATCGTGACCGGGAAGCCGTCCATCGCCTCGAAGATGCCGACGAAATCGGCGTGCTGGAGCGGCTCGATCTTGGCCAGGGCGGCCCGCCGGGCCGCGGTGGTGTCGGCGACAATCATCTCGCGCACCGCGTCGATGCGGTCGTCCTCGAAGAACATATGCTCGGTGCGACACAGCCCGATGCCCTCGGCACCGAAGCGGCGGGCGACCCCGGCGTCTTTGGGCGTGTCGGCGTTGGCGCGGACCCCGACGGTGCGGGCCTCGTCGGCCCAGCCCATCAGGGTGGCGAAATGCTCGGTCATCTCGGGCTCGACGGTGGCCAGCTGGCCGACAAAGACCTCGCCGGTCGAGCCATCGAGGCTGATCCACTCCCCGGCGCGGAGCGTGGTTGAGCCAGCGACGGGATTATTGACCGTGACGGTGCCAGCGGCGTAGTCGATCTCGAGCATGCCACAGCCGGCCACACACGGCTTGCCCATGCCGCGGGCCACCACCGC
Source organism: Herpetosiphonaceae bacterium (assembly GCA_013813565.1). Taxonomy (GTDB): domain Bacteria; phylum Chloroflexota; class Chloroflexia; order Chloroflexales; family Herpetosiphonaceae; genus JACCRK01. The sequence continues at coordinate 1,390 of JACCRK010000089.1, read as the reverse complement.
CGCGTGGGAGGTGCGGCCGCCGCGGGCGGTCAGGATGGCTTTGGCGACGACCATGCCGTGGAAATCCTCGGGCGCGGTCTCGATGCGGACCAGAATCACCGCCTCGCCGGCCTTGACCTGGCGCTCGGCCTCGTTGGGATCGAGCACGATCTTGCCGGCCGCCGCGCCTGGCGAGGCCGCCAGACCCCAGGCGACCGGGTGGTGCTCGCGCTTGGCCGCCGGGTCGATGATTGGGTGGAGCAGCTGGTCGAGCTGCTGGGGATCGATGCGCAGCAGGGCGGTGTTGCGGTCGATCACGCCCTCATCGATCAGATCAATGGCGATTTTGAGCGCCGCCGAGGCCGAGCGCTTGCCGGTGCGGGTCTGGAGCATCCACAGCGTCCCGCGCTCGATGGTGAACTCAAGGTCCTGCATATCGCGGTAGTGCTGCTCCAGGCGCTGGGCGATGGCGCGAAACTCCTCGTAGACCGTCGGCATCTGCTCGGCCATCGTGCTGATCGGCTGGGGCGTGCGAATCCCGGCGACCACATCTTCGCCCTGGGCGTTGACCAGATACTCGCCGAACAGCTCGCGCTCGCCGGTCATCGGGTTGCGGGTAAAAGCCACGCCGGTGGCCGAGTCGTCGCCCATATTGCCAAAGACCATCGCCTGGACGTTGACCGCCGTGCCGAGGTCGTCGCTGATCCGATTGACCCGCCGGTAGTCCTGGGCGCGCTTGCCGTTCCACGAGTCGAAGACCGCGCCAATCGCCATCCGCAGCTGCTCCTGGGGATCGTCGGGGAAGCTGATGCCGACCTGCTGCTGGATAATCGCCTTGAAGCGATCGGCCAGCGCGGCCAGCTCCTCGGCGCTGAGATCGGCGTCGGAGCGGGTGGCGGCGCCGCTGCCCTTGAGCTGATTGAGCTCGTGCTCAAACAGGTCGGAGGGAACGTTGAGGACGATCTTGCCGAACAGCTGGATGAAACGGCGGTAGGCGTCGTGGGCGAAGCGGGGGTTGTTGGTCAGGCGGGCCATGCCGTCGCGGGTCGCCGGGTTCAGGCCCAGATTAAGCACCGTGTCCATCATGCCGGGCATTGAGAGCGCTGCGCCGGAGCGGACCGACACCAGCAGTGGGTTGGCCGGATCACCAAAGCGCTTGCCGGTGTGCTGCTCGATGTCGGCGAGCGCGGCCTGGGCCTGCTGCCAAAGCTCGGCGGGAAAGGTGCCATTGTTGGCCAGATAGGCGTTGCATGCCTCGGTCGTGATGGTAAATCCCGGCGGGACCGGCAGCCCGGCGCGGGTCATCTCGGCCACCCCGGCGCCCTTGCCGCCTAACAGCGCCTTCATCGACGCATCGCCGTCACGGAACAAATAAACCCACTGCAGGGCAGGTATCGTCATAGCGTTTGCC
>JACCRK010000076.1 GCA_013813565.1 Herpetosiphonaceae bacterium | reverse complement strand
AAACACCGCGTTCTGAACGATCATTGACGCGGCGTAGGCGACCGCGACGACGCCGACGATTCGCGTCGTGGACACCCGGTTCCCCGCGGCCACTGCTGGTGTCGCTGCCTCGCTCATTCGAGTTCCTTCGATCGCTGACGTGGTGTTTATGCTCACCTGCGCCGTATTCTGTAAGTCATTCATCATTCATATCCTTCCTTTGAACGGTATTGACAAGGCTCGTTGAATTGAACTTGGATAAAACTATGGACAACTTCTTGTCGCTATGACGCACCCCGCGTTGGCGTAACAAACTCCGCCATGACCTCCTGGCTCTGTGCCACTTTTGGTGATCACGAGTTGAATGGACAGAAAGAGCCTTTTGTCGTTCCACGATGACCGTGATATGAGGCGCAAAATGCATGGTGTATTGACCACGAGTGCCGATTTTTCCATAGAGTAAGCCGGCATCACCAAAAGTGGCGCAGAGCCAGTGTCATGGCGGAGTTAGGGCGTAAGATCCTGCGTGGTTGCTACTCGCTTTCCGAATCTAACTGCGAAGAACGTGCGCACTGTTCGCGCCGCCGCGCTGCTGTTCCTCGGGAGTTGAACGACAGCGGAGACGCTGCCAAAGATAAATCACCTCTCAAGAGCTTGCGTCGTGTTGCCCTTCGGCATCTGACGTATCTGCTGAGCTGGGTTTAATGGGACTAACCCCGACCAAGGGCAGCCCCAGATCACGCACCTTCCTGAGCACGCCGTACAGCGCGGCCTGATCCGCAATCTGTCCCACCAGAATCGTCTCACCGTTCTCGCCCGGAATGACGCTCATCCCGCCGAACCACGCGCCCCACTGCGCACCTAGGTGGCCCTTGACCCTGAGCTGGTAGATGACCGACTCGCCGGAGTCGTTGGTGGGAAGGTGATCGTTTGTCATACCTGCTCCCTCGCGCAGCAGATCGCCGCGCGTTTGCGGCTGCGACTGTTTCGCAATTGACTCGTTCGGTCGTGTATACCGTACCAGCCAGGGCCAGGATTGTCGTACCACTTTTGTGGTATATGGCGGGGTATGTGGGCTGTGCGAAGATCGCTATGGCAGGTGGAGGATGCCGAGGGCTCTACCCCTGGCGAGCGCCTGGGTGCGGCTCGTGACGCCGAGCTTCCCGTAGATGTTGCGTGTATGCACCTTAATGGTGTGCGGCGAGAGGTAGAGCCTTGCGGCGATCTCCTGGTTGCTGAGCCCCTCGGCGATGAGCCGGAGCACCTCGCGCTCGCGCTCACTCAGCGGCTCTTCTGAAGGAGGCGGACTGAAGGATGGAGGATGCAGATCGGGTTGCCTGCCAAAGGCTGCAAGCAAGGTGTGCAGATACACGTTCACCTTTCCCCCTTCTTCCTGCATCCTTCGCAAAAGCTTTGCTAGCGGCGGGCCCTCGTCCACGAAAAGCCGCACGTAGCCCTCCGGCTCGGCCAGGGCCAGCGCACGCACTAGCGGCACCAAGGCATATTGGAGATCGCCATGTGCCTCGTGGGCGAGCGCCTGGAGCAGCAGGATTTCGATCACACTGCTGACCCTCCCCCCAGCCTCCGCCGCCGCGAGCAGCCGCCCGAGTAGGCCCAACGCATCGTGAAGGTGGCTATCGGCGCACTCCTGGCGATAGCGGGCGATCAGCAGCCGGGCAAGGGTCATGTGCGCGAACTCGCGCTCATAGCTCAGGTCGTCTGCGGTCGAGATGCCATGCTCTGCGGCCCAGGCCAAAGCGGCAGTGATGCCACCCTGCCTGATGGATATCCGCGCCTTGATCGCTGCGACTGGGCGCACATCGGGGATGGGGTTTCTGACATACAGCCGCCTGGCCGCATCCAGCAGGTCGAGGGCCTCCTCCCAGGCCCCCGCCGACTCCTGGATGCGGGCCTGAGCCAGAGACCAGCGGAACGGCCAATCGCTAAGGGACGCCCGCTCGCCCCGCTCCTTGCTCGCCTGGAGGTGCAGCGCGGCGGTCGGCTCATCGCCCTGCTCGTGGGCAACCAAGGCCAGCCCCAGATGCAGGTGCGGGGCAGCCTGCCTGATGGCCTCGTCGTCCGCCGGGACAAGCTGTAGAAACTGCCGATAAAGCCTGGCCGCCTCACGCAGCTGCCCCTGGGCGATGCGGATCTCCGCCAGGTAGAAGACGCTAGCGAGCGCGAAGGCGAGGTTGCCAGACTGACGGGTGTGTTCAATCCAGTCGGCAAAGGCCCGGTGGGCCTCCTCCAGCTCGCCACTGGCCCAGCGGGCGACCCCTACCAACACCTCTGCCTGGGCGCGCAGCAGCGGCTCCGCAT